>CAYQOD010000001.1:0-30430 GCA_964419065.1 uncultured Thermodesulfobacteriota bacterium
CTGGCCAAAGAGGGACTCTAGATAAAGCTATCGCCTCTAGGCGATAGCTTTAGGGGTCAAGGATTCAAGAGGCCAAGGGGTCGAGTGAGTGAACCCAGGAATTTTAAAACACTTGAACCCTAGAACCCTTGCCCCCGAGAACCCTTTCCTCGAATTAAAGTCTTCGGCTAAAAGCAGGCCCCAATCTCAAGAGGGAGCAATAATAAGGGTATCTTTCTTCTGCCAGATGTGGGATAATGAAAAGGGTCGCGGGCGCGGGCCTGATGCTGCGAAATATATACGATTAAAGGTGGAAAAATGATCGAGATGAGGATATTGGGATTGATCTTTGATCCTAATTTCAACACGACGGTGATCGTCCTCCTGGACCCCCAACAGGAAAGGGTGCTCCCCATCTGGATCGGACCTATGGAGGGAAACGCCATTGCCATCGGCATGGAGAAGGTGAACACCCCTCGACCCATGACCCACGACCTGATGAAGAACCTCCTGGATGAATTCCAGGTCGAGGTAACGAAGGTGGTGGTTACCGAGCTGAAAGACGATACCTTCTATGCCGCCATCCATCTGATAGTTGACGGCAAAGAATTAGAGATTGATTCCCGTCCCAGTGATGCCATTGCCTTGGCCGTCAGGATGGAGGCCCCCATCTATTGCACTGAAAAGGTTATGGAGGCGGCGGCCGATCTGGGACTCCTCAAGCAGCGCAGTGAGATCGACGAATCTGAGGATCTAAAAAAGTGGTTAGAAAACCTCAATCCCGATGATTTCGGAAAATATAAGATGTAACCTCCTCCACGAGATTTTAAACTGCGTTCTCCCTGATTACGATACCGACTGTTGATAACACGTCCCTCTAGGAACATACCCCAGACCTCATAATAAGGAATTTCATTGTCGGAGTCTGTGAGGACAAGAGCCCTTGAAATAAGTTAAAAAACAAAGAGACTGAACTACTTGCGGGATCGATCGTGTGCATTATTATCACAATAATGGCGGGAGGGATTCAGTCTTGACCACCCTGAGGAGACCGGTCTCCTCAGGGGTGAGTCCAAGGACGTGCTGCAAGATTGATGCTGGTCTCACTCCCCCCTCTTTTCTGATCCCCACCTCTATCAACGACTCCGCTCCAAAGAGCTCCTCGATGGAAGGGGTCTCGGCATGGAGGGGAACACTGGGCTCGTAGGAATCCCGCCGCACCAACTGGAGCCTCTCGACGAAAGGCAGGGCGTTCACCCGTCTCATCCCCTTCTTCTTTTCCAGAATGAGGTTAAGTTCTCCCTTCTGAAAGGTCTCTCGGAGTTTATCCCCCAGCTCCCCTTCTGAGAAGTCCCTGCCTATATTCTCCAGAGAGATGAGAAACCGGTCGACCTCAAATAGGGTGGGTAAGGGGTTGCCTTTCAAGGCCATCTCATGGGCATCGATGATGCATAATCCGAGGGGGAGTTCACGGTTCAACCGCTCCTGAAACTCCCCCGCCTTCATATAGCGGGCAAGATCCAGGTCCATAAACTCCACGAGGCTCTCCGTTCCGAGGGGGAGCGGGTTGGTGAAGGATATCTTGGGCAGGGGATGAAAACCTTCGGAGAACTTCATGGGGATTTCGGCCCGACGGGCTGCCCTGGCTATGACATCGATCATCTCCAGGTGCCCTAAGAGCCTGGCCTCTCCCACCTTGACGAACTGCGCGCGGATCTTCTTCACCCACGGCCTCTTTCGCACCACCTCGCAGGAAGAGATGGATGAAGGGAGCGGTGAAAGAGTAGCATCTGCCAATACCATCTTTGTCGACCTCTTACAGGCACCACAACGCAGACACTCTCCTACACGGCAGTCCGGGGTCTCCATCCCCTTGTGCGCCTTCTCCCATTCATCTCTCAGGAATTCGTCTTCCACCCCACATCTGAGATGACCCCATGGGAGGCCCTCAGATGGAGACCTCTTACGACAGGTGTAAAATGAGGCGTCGATCCCGGCATCGGCAAAGGCCGCCTCCCATTCACGCCACTTCAAGTGCTCTGTCCAACCATCAAATTTACAGCCGCGCTGATGTGCCCTCAGCAGGACCTCCCCCAGGCGTCTATCACCCCTGGCAAAGATCCCCTCCAAGAAGCTCATCCGGGCATCATGCCACTTCAGTCGCAGACCCTTTCCCTTCAGCTCTTCCTTGAAGTATCGTTGTCGCTCCTGAATCTCCTCCAGTGTCAACTGGGGTTCCCATTGAAAGGGGGTGTGGGGTTTGGGGACAAAGGTGGAAATACTGACGTTCACCCCTCCTCTCCTCCTTCCCCGCTTCCCTTGCCGAGCGATCTTTTGGGCGAGGGTGATTATCCCACGAAGATCCTCTTCTTCCTCTGAGGGAAGTCCCACCATAAAGTAGAGCTTTATCAGATTCCACCCCGCATCATAAACCTGGGCCGCGGTCTCCAATAACTCCCGTTCATCGGTGACCTTGTTGATGATCCCCTGTAACCTCTCGGTGGCCGCCTCAGGGGCCAGAGTAAACCCCGTCTTACGTACCCTCCGCACCTCATCGATGAGTCCCTTGGTGAGGGTACCCACCCTCAGTGAAGGAAAGGATACGGCCACCTTCTCCTTTCCATACCGCGCCACCAGGGCCTGCAAGAGGGGAAGAATATGACTATAGTCACCTGCGCTCAGAGAGAGGAGAGAAATCTCATCGTAGCCCGTCCTCTTTAAGGATTCATCGATGGTATCCATCAGGATGTGAGGATTCCTCTCCCTCACAGGACGGTAGACATAGCCCGCCTGGCAGAATCTACACCCCCTGGTGCACCCCCTGGTTATTTCCACACTCAACCTGTCATGGACCACCTTCATAAACGGGACAACAGGGGTCAAGGGGTAGTAGCTATCATTGAGGTCGGGGACTGTCCTCTTCTTCACCCCCTGGTAATGCGCCAGGAGCGGTTCTATCATCCTAACTGCTCCATCTGAGCGGTAGCTGATCTTAAAAAACGAGGGTACGTAGACACCCCCGACGGAGGCCAATTCCCTCAATACGGTCTCCTTATCTCCTCCGGTCTCCTTCCAGCGTCTGATCATATTGACTACCTCAAGGAGGACCTCTTCCCCTTCACCCAGGACGAAGGCATCGAAGAAGTCCGCCAAGGGCTCAGGGTTGAAAGCGCACGGCCCTCCTCCGATGACCAAGGGCATATCCTCCTCCCTTTCCTGTGCCAGCAGGGGGATCTGGGCGAGGGAGAGAATGTTCAGGACATTGGTGTAACAGAGTTCATACTGGAGGGAAAACCCTATCACATCGAAATCCCGCAAGGGGGTGCGGGACTCCAGGGTGGAAAGGAGGATACTCCGGGACCGGAGCAATTCCTCCATATCAAACCACGGACTGAAGGTCCGCTCGCACACGATCCCTTCCTGGGCGTTGAGCAAGCCATACAAGATCTGTATTCCGAGATGGGACATACCTATCTCATAGGAATCAGGAAAGACGAGGGCAAATCGCAGCGTGGCCCGATGCACGTCCTTGTGACAGGAGTTTACCTCTCCCCCCATGTATCGAGAGGGCCTGTTTACCAAATGCAATAGATCCTGCATCATATTCATCTCCCTTGTCAGACATGATATATGCCGAAGACCCTGTTGTCAACGAGCCCTCCCGAGCAGATTCTCCTCCCTCGCCCCGGTACCATCATCCCGTTCCCTTCAATCGGGTCTGTATCGTTCCGATCATACAGGGATTTCTTAAAAAAGCTTGACAAAATAATCCCGCTGTCTATAATACCTGAGTTTATTTTAATAAACTTTTTTCTTTTTTAACAGGACCTTTGGTGAAGATTGGGGAAAAGATTAAGAGTCTCAGGCAACTGCGCTCGTTGACGCAGGAAGAACTGGCAGAGAGGGCTGATCTGACGAAGGGGTTCATCTCGCAGGTGGAGCGAGATCTCACCTCCATCTCGTTGGACAGCCTCATCCAGATCTTGGATGCCCTGGATGTCGATCTCGTCCACTTCTTTCAGGAGATGATAGAGGAACGGATCGTTTTTAAAAGAGAGGACAATGTCAGGATTAGCAGAAACGGGGTAGCTGCCTTTGAACTCCTGGTCCCCGGTTCTGCCAATAGGAGTATGGAGCCGGTCAGACTGACCTTGAAACAGGATGAAAAGACAGAAGAGGGAGAACCACACCCGGGCGAGGAGATGGGATATGTCCTCAAGGGGAGGGTGAAAATCCGGCTAGGAAATAATTTCTACAGCGCTAAGAAGGGGGAGTGTTTCTATTTCACGGCCAATAAAATCCACCAAATTGGGAATGCGGGGAAGGGAGAAGCGGTATTCCTCTGGATTACCTCTCCCCCATCCTTTTAAATGAGCTGTTGGGAGAGGGTGTTCCAGAAACACCCGATGGTACACTATAAATTTTAATGCTAAAGGGGGGTGGATAATTGAAGGCATTAGGAAGACACCTTTTGGCAGAGCTCTTCGGGTGTGATGCGGACCTCCTGAACAATAAGGAGGCGATTGAAAAGGTCATGAACGGCGCTGCCCTGGTGAGCGGGGCCACGATCGTGGGGAGCGTCTTTCACCTCTTCAATCCCCACGGGATCAGTGGTGTGGTGGTGATTGCGGAATCCCATTTGGCCATCCATACCTGGCCGGAGTTCCGCTATGCCGCCGTCGACATCTTTACCTGTGGGGAGGAGGTGGACCCCTGGGAGGCCCATCATTACATCAAGAAGGAGCTCCGGGCGGAGTCGGTCTCAATAGTGGAGATGAAACGGGGTGAGCTCGATCCTCACAATGGTCGTTTATTTCACAAACCCCCGCAGGCCATGACTGATTCAGGGCTCCTAAGGGTATAACGTGGTACTGGGCGAATCACCGAAGGGCTTCTTCTTGGTGAGCGGTTCTGCAGAAGGGTTTACTCCCCTCAATGCCTTTGATGCTGCTTTGATAAATGCCGGCATTGGGGATATCAACCTAGTGAAGGTGAGCAGTATTATCCCCCCGGGGGGTCGCGAGATTGAACCGCGAGATCTTCCCCGCGGTGCCATTGTTCCGGTGGCGTACAGCTTTATCGTCAGTGACATCCCGGGAGAGGTCATCTCCGCAGCTGTGGCCGTGGCCCTCCCTAACAACGAGAAGGAAGCCGGGCTGATCATGGAGTATTCCTCTCATGGTCACAGGGAGGAGGCTGAAGAGATCGTGCGGACCATGGCGGTGGAGGGGATGAAGATTCGCAAAAGGGAGATGAAGGAGATAAAGAGTACCTCCGTCGAATATAAGGTGAAAACGATAGGGGCGGCAATGGCCGCGGTGGTTCTGTGGCCCTACCATTGAGTGATGAAACCCGAAATCCCCATGGGGGTTTCGGTGCACCTCTGGCTAAAAACATACCTTCATTAAAAAAGTGATCAAGGATGCAAATAAAAGTTTCATAGTCCTCGTGAGCCATGAATCGAGCGGAAGGCCAGCCCCCTGAATCTTTGGGTCATGAGTTAAAAAATCTCCATACTGCTCCCCAAAAGGAAATATCCCATTGTGGGGGTTTCAGGGCCGATCATCGGCCCTGAAGGGAGGGCGAAGGCGACGATGAAGGTTGAAACCATTTCCAGCGTTTCTTCACGTCGCCTCGGCATTAAATAGTTATGGAATTACTACTCAATTCTCATACGTTCCTCGCCGCCAATTCCACCTATGATAAGAGTTCGATCGTCATTGTCGGCTGTCCATTAGACAGTACCACTATCTTCCGGCCAGGGACCCGGTTCGCCCCCCAGGCCATACGCGAGGCTTCGTGGGGGCTAGAGACCTACAGCCCCCGCCTGAACAGGGATCTGGAAGGTTTGAAGATCTGTGATGTCGGGGATCTCACCCTCCCACTGGGTCATTCGGAGGGTGCCCTGAAGGCAATCGAGGGGTATCTGGCTACCGTTATGGGAGACGGCAAGTTCCCCATCCTCATGGGGGGTGAGCACCTCATCTCGCTGCCCGCAGTCTGGAAGTGTGCCCGACAGTACCCTGACCTCCTCGTGGTCCAAGTGGACGCCCACGCAGACCTTCGCTCCGACTATGAAGGAGAATCCCTGTCGCACGCCACCGTGATGAAAAGGATTGTGGATCTCCTCGGGCGGGATAATATCTGTCAAGTGGGCATTCGGTCGGGGACGAAGGAAGAAATGCGCTCTGCACAAGAGATGGGGAGCCTCTGCGAGCCAGGGGAGGTCCTCAGCCGGGGAACAGGGCGGCCGGTCTATCTCACCGTCGACCTCGATATTTTGGACCCCGGGATTGCCCCTGGTGTCAGCACCCCCGAGCCAGGAGGGTTCACCTTTCATGAGCTCATCTCCCTCATCGACCATTTGAGGTCCCTGCAAGTAGTGGGATTTGACCTCGTTGAGCTCTGCCCGCCCTACGATCTCACTCAACAGTCCGCTATGGCAGCGGCCAAGCTCCTTCGAGAGCTCATCCTCCAGTTCTGCTGGGAGAGTGATCGTCCGTAAGGATTAATTCACCTTGCCAAGGAGCGTGAATTCAGGTAAGGATGAAGAAAGATGTAGTTTGTAGAAGCATGATGGACTACGACGCGATCATCATCGGTGCCGGATTAGGGGGATTGGTGTGCGGCACCCTCCTCGCCCAGAGGGGGTGGCGGGTGGCCATCTTTGAGAAGAAGAACAGGGTTGGGGGATGTTGCGCCTCGCTGATGCGCGGCGGATTTACCTTCGACCTCTCGGTGCAGTCCATGGGGGGGTGCAGGGAGGGAGAGCGGACCTGGAGGCTCTTGGACCAACTGGACCTCAGGGAACGGATCGAACTTCTCCACCTGGATCCGGCCCGTGAGTACCACTTCCCCGATCTCGTGATCCGGCAGTACGCCGATGTGGGATCCCACGTGGACCACCTCTGTTCTCTCTTTCCCCGCGAGCGGAAGGGCATCAACGAGGTCTACCGGATTTACCGCTCTCTTGCCGAGGAGATCGATCGCCTCCCTGAGACCCTCTCGTGGTTTGACCCCGCGCGGTTCGCCCGGGAGTTCCCCTCCATGTTTCAGTACCGGGACAAGACCCTCCAGGATGTGCTGGGTTCACACATCAAGGACCCAAAACTCAGGGTGATCCTGGGGGTGAGGAGCTCTTACACCCTACTGCCACCCAGCAGACTCTCCCTTATCGCCATGGCTGCCCTCGAGATGAGCTACCTGCAGGGGGGAGTGGCAGTGGTGAAGGGGAAGATGGAGCAGCTACCTCAGCTCCTGGCCGCGGGGTTTCGAGACGCCGGGGGGCAGCTCCATACCCGGCAGGAGATAAGAAAGATCATGGTAGAGGAGGGAAATACGGTAGGCGTGCAGCTCAAGGGGAGAGAAACGGTTACCTCCCGGGTAGTGGTCTCCAACGCCGATGCCACCTCCACCTTCTTGGGGATGGTCGGGAAGGAGTCCCTGCCGAACGGTTGGGTCAAGCGGCTGATGGGGATGCAGCCGTCTCTCTCTTACTTCATCGTCTATCTGGGCGTTGAGGGGGAACTGAACCTCTCGAATTCCAACAATGAGATCTTCCCTGGCTATGACCTGGAGGAGGAGTACCGATATCTGGATGAGGGGACGATTCCCCCAACTCCCCCCTACTATCTGCTCGCACCCTCCCAGGTGAACCCCTCTCACGCCCCCGCGGGATGTAGCACCGTGTGCCTGAGCTATAAGGCCCCCTATCACCTGCGGGAAAGGTGGAACGGGAAGACGCGGGAGGCCCTGGCCAAACGGATCATCGCCCAGGCCGAAGGGATGATCCCCCACCTGCGCAGAAGGATCGTCGTGCAGGTACGCTCCACCCCTGTAACCATCGAGCGGATGACGGGCAACCGCTGGGGTGCGGCCTACGGGTGGGCTCAGGTCCTGCGGCAAGCGGGGATCTATCGACTCAACAGGGTATCCCCCATCGACGGGCTCTACCTGGCCGGCCACTGGACCGCCCCGGGAGGGGGGGTGGCTGCGGCCATGGCCTCGGGGCAGATAACCGCCGATCTGATTGGGGAGAGACTACAGTGAGAAGATCGATGTCTATGAGATGTGGGTTTATCGGCTTCATCATCTGTGTGCTGGTGCTGGGTTGTGCACCGAAGCGGATGCCGGAGGAGGGGTGGGAGCGGATACCCCTCTCTCAAATCGTTCCGACGACCATCATGAGATATCAGGGGGTACGCTCGCTGCAGGCCCAGCTCTCCGTGAAGCTGGAGGTGCAGGATGACTTCTATCTCCTGCGAGGGATCCTCCTCTATGAAAACCCCGCCTCTCTGCGTTTACAACTCGCCTCGAGCCTCGGTCCGACAGTAGGAGAGGTAATCTACGCAGACGGTCTCCTCGTTATCCTCGTGCCCAGTGAAGGGAAACTCTACCGGGGGTGGCTGAATCAGGATTCCCAGCCAGGGGAAGATACCCTCTTTCTCACGCTGAACTTTCAGGATTACCATGATATGGGAACAGGGCAGTTTCCCACCACTATCTACGGCGTGGTTGAGAACGCCGGCGTTAGGTTCGAGCTGCGTCTCAAAGAGCCGAAAATTGATCTCCCCCTGTCTGCGGAGGCCTTCACCACCCCCAGAGCAGGGTGGGAGGTCCATCCCCTAGCGGACCTGAAGAAGCTCCTCCATACAGCCAAAGGACAGGGGATCAGTGAAGATTAAGATCATTGTCCCTCGCTGGCCCAAGGACAG
The DNA here is from genome assembly GCA_964419065.1 of uncultured Thermodesulfobacteriota bacterium. Lineage (GTDB taxonomy): Bacteria > Desulfobacterota > B13-G15 > B13-G15 > RBG-16-54-18 > CAYQOD01. The sequence continues at coordinate 8,694 of CAYQOD010000001.1, forward strand.
CTTCTGGGACGTCATCACCTTTAAGTTTCCCTCCCTGAACACCACTCTGCTGGCCGCCCTCACCCCGGTCGACCACCAGGTCTCCATCTACGACGAGAGCATCGTCCCCCTGGACCTTGATGAGAATTGTGACCTGGTCGCCATCACCGCCATGACCCCCCTGGCCCCTCGGGGATACGAGATCGCCGATGAGTACCGGCGCAAGGGGGTGCAGGTGATCATGGGAGGCATACATCCTACCTGGCTGCCTAATGAGGCTATCGCCCACTGCGATGCGGTAGTGATCGGTGAGGCCGATGAGATCTGGCCGGAGGTGGTGAGGGATGCGACCCGGGGGGAGCTGAAGCGGTTTTACCGGCAGCAGAGACGCACCGATCTCTCACGCCTACCCCTACCCCGTCGGGACCTCTTGAACTCCAAGGGGTACTTCTTCGAGAACACCATCCAGACCACCCGGGGGTGCCCCTTTGACTGTGAGTTCTGCTCCGTGACGGCCATCTATGGGGGGACCTATCGGACCCGCCCTCTCGAGGAGGTGGAGCGGGAGATCAGCTCCCTGCGTCGGGCAGCGGCCTACATCTTCTTCGTCGATGACAACGTCGTAGGCGACATCAGGTACGCCCGTAAGCTCTTCACCATGCTCTCCCAGTACCATCTGCGGTGGGTGAGTCAGAGTCCCATCACCATCGCCCAGAACGAGGAGCTGATCCGTCTCATGGCTCGGGCAGGGTGCCACGGGATGTTCATCGGCTTTGAGAGCCTCAGCCCCAAGAACCTGGCCCTGATGGGGAAGAAGACCAACAAGGTGGAGCGCTACGAGGCGGGGATCAAGCGGCTCCATGACCATGGAATTGGGGTCCACGCCTCCTTTGTCTTCGGGTACGACTACGACGATCCTTCGGTCTTCGAGGGCTTCCTCTCCTTTGCTCACCGGACCAAGATCGATGGTGCCTTTTTGCCGATACTGACCCCCTTTCCCGGCACCAGGATCCACCAGCGGTTGAAAAAAGAGGGCAGGATCATCACCGAGGACTGGAGCAAGTACGATATGGCCACCGTGGTCTTCAGACCCAAGGGGATGACAGTCGAGCAGTTGCAGGAAGGGTTCTGGTGGGTCAACAGGGAGTTCTACTCCGTCCGCTCCATGTTCAGACGGATCTTTCAACCCTTCGCCCTGCGCCGAAGCCTTATCATCTTCGGACCTATGAACATCGGCCACTGGCCGGCGGTGCGCAGGGCCGAGCGGTATTTTTACCGAAAGGGGGCCCTGTCACATGCTTGAGCTCTTTCTGAAAAGGGCTGCTCGCCTCTCCGTGCGCCACCCCAAGCGGGTCCTGATCGCCTTTGTGCTGGTTCTCATCGCGGCCTTTCTGATCACCGGGAGGCTGCGCTTTGAGACCGATTGGTTGCAGCTTTTGCCCACCGACCAAGGGGCGCTCAAGGTCCTGGTGGAGGATCTGCGGGGGTTTGGCCAGTTGGAACGCCTCTATATCCTCGTGGAGGGGGATCGGAAGGATACGATCATCGAGTCCGCCCAGGGGCTCAGGAGGTCTCTGGCCGAACTGGAGATCGGGGGTTCCAAGGCGTTTACACGGGTCTTTTCAGGAATAGAAGCGGACCTTGCGGGATGGCAAGAGCTGCTTGACCTCTATGTCTCCCATCCCCAGCTCTACCTCAACGAGGATGAGGCGGGGGAGTTCACGGCGCGGCTCTCCGACGATAAGATCCGGGAGCAGATCCGCACGGCCAAGGGGCTGCTCATAAGCTACCTCTCCCCTGGCTGGAGGGATTTGGTCCTCACCGACCCCCTGGCGCTACGAGAACTGCTCTTGAAACGGTGGCAGGGAAAGTCCCCCTGGGCCCCCTCCCTGGCCGAGGGTTACCTCATCTCCCCGGATGGGGATACGCTGCTCATGGTGGCAGAACCGGCCTTCCCCTCTGCTGACTGGCGATCCTCCCAGGAGCTGGTGCAGAAGTTAAAGCCCATAACCAAGGCCTTTCCCCAGGTACGGATCTCCTTTGTGGGCCCCCATACCATGACCGTCGGCAAGGCGGGGGTGTTACAGAAGGATCTCCTCGTCTCCTTTGTGGGTTCGTTCATCATGGTGCTTGTCCTTTTCTATCTCGCCTACCGGCGGTGGGCAACGCTGCTCTTTGTCGGACTTCCGCTGCTGGTGGGGGTACAGCTCACCATGGGGGTCGCCGCACTCTTTACCTCAGGGCTCAACCTCATCACGGTCTCCTTCGCTGCCATCATCGTGGGCTTGGGGATCGACTTTGCCATCCATATCTACCAACGCTACCATAATGAACGCACAGCAGGTCGGGGGATGGAGACAGCGCTGGAGATCGCCCTGACGAAGACCGGAAAGGGGGTATGGACCGGAGGGCTTACCACCATCGCGGCCTTCCTCACCCTGGTACTGGCCCGCGTCAAGGGGATCATGGAACTGGGGGTGCTGGTCGCCGTGGGACTGGTCTTCTGCCTGCTGGCCACCTCCCTGGTGTTGCCCTCCTTTTTGGTCTGGATGGAGGGGAGGGGGTACCGGCATCGACCCCTGGGCGGGTGGGGTCTGGAGCGCCTCATCAATCTTCTGATAGCTCACTATCGCACAATCATCATCGTCCTCATATCCCTGGCTATCGCCGGGGCATATCTGGGGGCTCGGGTGAAGATCATGGAAGGGGTGGAGGGATTTCGTCCCCGCGGACTGGAGGGCGTGCAGACCCTGGAAAGGATGCAGCAGGAGTTTGGAGGGGTAGGAAAGGGCATTACCGTGCTGCTCGAGGGAGCAGATCTGGATGGCCTCCTGCAGCAGCAGGAGGCCATCGCGGCATCCCTCCAGGATGAGTATGGGGAGAAAATCCTGTTTTTCTCTCACCTGGCCCAGTTTGCCCCCTCCACCGAGGGCCAACAACGGGTGCTGGCGGCGCTCCGTCAGGGGATGGACTACGAAAGGATCGCCCGATCCCTTACCACCGCCCTGAAGACAGAGGGCCTGAACCCGGCCCTCTTCGCACAACCCCGGCAGATGCTGCGGAGTCTGGCCCACGATCAAGTCCTCCTTGCCCCGACAGCGCTCTTGCAACAGCTCGCCAGCACACCCTTGGCCGAGATAATAGAGCGCTATGCGATGAAGACAGAGGGAGGGTACCGGTTGCGGCAGGAGATCCGATTCGATCCGACCGGGGTCGACCCCCTCCGGTTGCAGGAGGCGATCACGAGAATCGCCCCCCAGGCCCAGTGCACGGGCAACGAACTCATCGCCCTGGAATTGCGGGAGATGGTGAAACGCGATCTCACCCTCCTGGCTCCCCTGGCCCTGGTGTTGGTGCTCATTCTGCTCTTTTGGCACTTCAGAAACCCCCTCTGGGTGGTGATGGCCCTGTCTCCCCTCTTGGTTGGGGTAGCCTACATGCTGGGGATCAGCGTCCTTTTGGGAATAGAGTTTAACCCGACCAATGCGGTGGCGGTTCCTTTGATCATCGGCATGGGAATCGACGACGGCATCCATATCGTCCACCGCTACCGCGAGAGGAAGGATGTGGCGTCGGCGGTCAGGTTTACGGGCAAGGCGGTCATCATGACCTCATTAACCACCATGGCGGGTTTCGGCTCGTTAAGTACCTCGCACTTTCCGGCCCTCTCCTCCCTCGGCAAGCTTGTCATCATCGGCATGGGGAGCTGCCTGCTCACCTCCCTGGTCTTGCTCCCGTCCCTTATGGTAGCGGTTGGTGGCAAAACAGGACAAAAGAAAAAGGGATCTTTAAAGAAGGAGTAATGGGGCGGCTGCGTTTGAAGTGGCCTATGACTATTCTTAAGTGAGTCCAAAATTCTATTTGCACTCCATGCTATCACGATATATAGTTTGAAGGTGGAAAATTAAGGAGCGATTTCCCACATTTCAGGGGATAACATACCAATGATTTTATATGCTAATAGCAATATCAAGCAAAATTTTTCCATCTATTAACAAGATAAAAATGAGAAACCCCATAAGGAGATAATACATTAAAAGCATTTGGATAATTGGATTAGGTACCCTTATAATCTATTCTCTCCTGGGGAGTTTTTCGTACGCTCAAGAAAAGCATTTTCCTCTAAAGCTCCTTATAACATCAAATAAATCTGTATATCACAAAGGAGAACCTATAGACCTTAAAATTTCATTACAAAACGTGAGCAATCACCAAATAACGTTGTTCCATCCCCCTTCTCTTAACATGGCATGGTATGAGTGGGAGCTGAAATGTTCTGTGTCAAAGCCGGATGGGAATCATATGACCCTTGAGCCAGAAATCATGTTTGCAATGATTCCCAGGGTAAGAAAAGAAGACTTTCACATATTGCATCCAGGTGAGACAATACATATCCCAGTACGATTAGAAATTGAAGGTGACCCATTAAAAACCCACACGAAAAGTGGTTGGGTGGCTCTCATGGAAATTACAAAGTTCGAAAGTACTCTACCACCTGAAGCATTAAAGAGGAAATATCATATACAAGGGGAGATGAGTTATATTACTGGAGGGAAAGAATACTTAGCCATAAGAGATATTCTTCGAGATGTGTTCAATCTGAACGGGGAGTATCAAATAGAAGTTCACTATAGCAATTTTCACAATACATTTTTAGCACCAAACGAAGGAACCAGTTATTTAGTTCCTGTTAGTGTTCATAACGCTTGGACAGGAAAGCTCTCTGAAAAAACTGCAATAACTATCCAGAAGTAAGGTATCTAACACCGAGATGGAGTTGGACTTTGAGAGGCGCGGCAATCCGCACTGCTGAACTCAGCCGTCAGCTTATTGCCAGAAGACAAGGGCTGAAGCCTTTGAAGGAGGGGTGATGCAATGGCTGTTCCTGTAGACCATCATAATTATGTAAAGATGATAAAAGCGAATATGCTGTTTCGGTATATGTCAGAGGAGGAATTCTTAAAATTTCTCGCCGGAGCAGAACTCATGAAGTATACCAATGGTGAGATAATAATCTCCCAGGGTGAGGTAAGTCAGTTTTTGTACTGTTTGATTAAGGGGAGCGTTGAAGTTTCCGCATACGAAAAAGAAGACGATTTCTTTATTTACGCCCTCGAAGAAGGAGAAATATTTGGAGAGGCCGCCCTTTTTCTGACCGAACTCAGAATTGCAAACGTGAAAAGTTCAGGGGATTCTCTTATCATCAGAATAAACAGGAGTAACTTAATCAAATTCATCAGTGAATATTCTCAAGCGGGCAATAGGATTCTTATCATGATCATATACAGCCTTCTCAAGAAACTGCGAGCATCCACAAAGGAGATCACCGTAGCCAGGAAGCTGTATGCTGAGGTGAAAAAAATGAAAGCCCAAATGGAAAAGCTCTTACAAGAGTTATGAACGGACTTTGAGAATCCCGCACCACTGAGTTCGATCGTTCGGCGTATTGATCGGTTTGCCCAGACTATTCAATGAAGTAACCACTTGAGTCGATTGGGAGAAAGGAGCTAGCCTATGGATTACGTACGTGATATAGACTCGCTTATCCATACCCTATACGAATCTATCTCTGGTCCAGCAGGACAAGAACGTCAGTGGGATCAGATGCGTCACATGTTTTTCCCGAGGGCTCATATGATAAGAACTTCTGTTGCAGATGATGGTACCCCTCTAGCCCTTGTAATGGATGTTGAAACGTACATTGAAACAACTTCTGATTACTTTCAAGAACATGGATTCTATGAACGGGAGGTTGCCCGTCGCACTGAGATATTTGGCAATATAGCTCACGTTTTCAGTACTTATGAGGCTCGTCATAGCCCGGATGATCCTAGTCCGTTCAGACGAGGTATCAATAGTATCCAGTTATTTTATGCCGGACAGCAGTGGTGGATAATTAATATGATATGGGACAACGAACGTGAGGACAACCCAATGCCGGCAAAGTATTTGTCGTCAGGATCAGACGAACGATAACGTAATCAGGCAGTGTAACGGACCGCTTGTACAAGACACATGAGATTACTGACGGAGTACTTGCTGAACGAGGGCAAAGTTGGTATCCTCTGCTCAAGGTTACCACGCATTGAAGCTAACCGCGCTATCGAACGGATTATATCGACGACCAAATGATTTGAAAGTACTTTGACCAAGTGAGGTGTAGTAAACAAACGGCGCGACAGTTCAAGGCGCAGTTGTTTCGTAGTTCGATGTTGCGAGGTGTTATCTGTGAGAAAGGGACAGGTTAGAGGTATCATCTTTGATATTGATGGGGTGCTGGAATTTCAGGGGGAGGTCTATCCTGGGGCAATTAAAACCATCAATGTGTTGAGAAACAGAGGTATTGTTCTGAGATTCTTGACCAACAGTACACTGAAGAGCCGCACGTCTTGTGCTGAAAAGTTAAGGAAGGCTGGTTTCCGGGTATTCGATGAAGAAGTCATTACCGCTTCGTATGCCACTGCGGTCTATCTTGGAACGTTACAGCCTCGCTCCTGCTGGGTAATGCTGGAAAGGGAAGGGCTTGATGAGTTCAAGGGCTTCCAGCAAGATACGGAGAATCCAGAGTACATCGTCGTAGGGGATAACAGAAGTAGGTTTGATTTCGAACATCTAAACAAAGCCTTGAGCCTGTTACTCAAAGGGGCGAAGTTGATAGGTATGCAGTCAGAGCTTATTGATACGAGCATGGGGGAGGCAGAACTGAACGTTGGCTCCTGGGTAGGAATGTTAGAAAGAGCGGCTGGCGTGGAGACGACATACATAGGGAAACCCAATCCTTACGTATTTGATCTGACGGTGAAGATGATGGGACTGGACAAGAGTGAGGTGATTATGGTGGGGGACAGGGTGTCCACTGATGTGAAGGGGGCAAAGGAGTTTGGGATAAGGTCAGTTCTGTTGAGGACAGGCGAGTTCGATGAGAGGGAGCTCGATGGAAGCATCGAGCCGGATTTCATCTGCAATTCTGTAGGGGATGTGCTGGCAGTAGTTGAACAGTAGGAGAGGATCTCCTAATCGCTTTTGAACGTCGATGGTGCAGCGTGTCTCGCGTCCTGTGAGAAGTTATCGCAACAAAACATGAAAGGAGGATTAAAAAGGCGTGAAGAGGAGGATATACTGGATTTTCATGGTTTGTGAGTGACGAAGCCATCATGGTCAAGTAGTCAACAAATGGAAAAAATCCGTTTTAATATTTAACCTCGGTGAGGAAGAGGCCGTGGGCAGGGGCGGTCATCCCTGCCCGGCGTCTGTCGCGGGCCCGAAGGATCTCCTCAAATTCCGCAGGGGAGGTCTTCCCCCGGCCCACATCCACCAGGGTCCCTACGATGCTGCGGACCATCTCCCGCAAGAATGCATTGGCCTCCAAGACCACTATGATCAGGTCATTCTCCCTTCGTTCAATCTCCAGGCGCAGAACTTCCCTGACCGAGTGGCGGTTCTCATCACCACTGGTCCGGAAGGAGGAGAAGTCATGAGTTCCGATCAGAACCTTCCCGCAACGCCGCATGGAGATGAGGTCGAGCTCATGGGGGATAAACCAGGCAAAATGCCGCCGGATGGCCGAGGGATGGGAGCGGTTCAGGATACGGTATTCGTAGACCTTACTCTTTGCGCTGAAGCGGGCGTGAAAACCCTCCTCGGCCTCCTCAGCCGATCTGACGACGATATCTGGTGGCAGGAGGCTGTTTAACCCCCGCTGCAGGGAGGATAGATCTATGGTGCTCTCCGTTGTGAAGTTGGCCACCTGACCCAGGGCATGGACTCCGGCATCGGTCCTCCCCGCACCGATGAGGCTCACCTCCCCTTGGGTGATCTGGGCGATCTTCTCCCCCATCACCCCCTGAATGGTCCTGAGCCCCGGTTGGATCTGCCAGCCGTGGTAGGCGGTCCCGTCATACTCGATGGTCAGCTTGATGTTCCTCATGGGACAAACCTCCTCAACCACCCCTCGTTGATCTGCACCGCCCCCTCCGGGCATATCTCCTGACAACAGTAACACCGGATACATTTTTTATAATCGATCCTTACCCCCATGTCGCTCAGGGATATCGCCTTGGGTGGACATATCTCGGCACAGACACCACACCCCTTGCAAGAGTCTCTCTCTACGACTGGCTTGGGGACAAAGACCTCCCTGAGTGTTTCCTTAACGAAACCGGGCAAACCCCACTCCAAATCAAATCGCCTGGGCAGGCGAAAACCCTCAGCTTTCACCTCCTCCACCCGCAGCCCCAGAACCGCTATTTTCTCCGGTTCTGTTCCCTCCAACCCCTTGCGGCGGGCGGCCTGGATGGTGGGGAGCTGCTCGGGGGCAACGCCGAGGATCTGGCAGATGATGGTATCGAGGGCAAGGGGGTTTGCCCCGGCCAGGATCAGGCCGAGGGGTCGAGGATCTCCGCTTCCGGGGCCGTCTCCCTCCATGGCGATGATCCCGTCCGCAATGGTCAGACCCGGTTTGACGATCTGGCAGATCTCAACCAACATACTGGCGAAATAGCGGTGATCTCTGCCCGCCTTCAGGTGCCACTGGGCCTTGCGCATCCCTGGTATACAGCCAAAGATGTTCTTCACCCCCAGGGTGAACAACATCATCGTATGGGTCTTAACCTTGGGGAGGCTGATGACCACATCGGCCTCCAGAACGGCCCTAGCCAGCTCAAATCTGCGAAAGGTATAATCCTCGCCGGTACGTATCTGAGCGACTTCTTCAAACTCAACGAGGGGGCAGCCCACTTCATTCGCCACTTCCTTCATCCCTGTCTGACCCGCAAGCCGGCGAAAGCTCCCCACGGAAGGGCTGTCCCCAATGAAAGGGATCCCACCCTCCTCCTGAACCAACTGGGCGGCAGCCTTCACCACAGAGGGGTGGGTCGTTACGCACTTGTCCGGGTGCTTAGCCGAAAGGAGGTTGGGCTTGAGCAGGACCCGATCTCCCCGCCCCACGAATGCACCCATCCCGCCCAGGGGCTTTACTGCATCCCGCACCCCTGCCAACACCTGTGGGTAAGTGTAAGTAGGACACCTGGCGATGGAGACCCTCTCCACCATCGGTCAGACACCTCCCTTCCATATGTGGATGATTTCCGCCTTTGAGAAGGCCCACCAGACTGAGGCGCGATAACGGTCCGAGAGGTGATGGTGAGGGGTGCTGCGGCGTCCATGGTGGTGTATAGGGAAGATGGTGGCAGAAAAGAGGCCTTCACCCCCCAAGGTCTCTCTACGGTTCAAAGGCCTTGAAGAGAAGGACGCAGTTGACCCCGCCAAACCCCGCGGAGATGGAGAGGGCAGTCTTCACCTCCTTTGCTCGAGGTTCATTGGGGACATAGTCCAGGTCGCATTCGGGGTCCGGAAATTCATAGTTGATGGTAGGGTGAATAACCCCCCGTTCAATGGTGAGGATCGTAGCGATGGCCTCTGCACCCCCGTCCGCTCCGATGAGGTGACCGATCATCGACTTGGTGGAACTGATGGGTATCTGATAGGCGTAGTCCCCGAAGACCTTTTTGATGGCCTTGGTCTCGGTGACATCATTCAGCTTGGTAGAGGTCCCATGGGGGTTGATGTAGTCGACCTCTCCGGGGGGGACCCCTCCCATTTCCAGGGCCAGCTCGATGGCCTTGCTCAAAGATGTGGCCGTTGGGTCCGGCTCGGCGATGTGGTAGGCATCAGCGGTCATCCCATAGCCGATGAGCTCGGCGTAGATGAGCGCACCCCTCTTGAGGGCATGATTCAGTTCCTCCAAGACGATCACCCCTGCCCCTTCTCCCATGACGAAGCCATCTCGATACAGATCAAATGGTCGGCAGGCCTTGTGGGGTTCGTCGTTTCTGGTGGACATAGCCCGCAGGGCGATAAACCCCCCGAAAGAGAGGGGGGTGATGCAGGCGTCTGATCCACCGGTGAAGATCATCTCCTCAGGACCATCCTGAATTCTGCTGTAGCTGGTGGCAATGGCGTGGTTGGCCGAGGCGCAGGCTGAGGAGATCACATAGGTTGTCCCCCGGATTCCGAACCGCTCCGCGACGTTGGAGGCCACCGAACTGGTGTATACATTGGGGAGGGCGAAAGGGGAAATCCTCCGGGGACCACCGTGTTTCAGTAAGCTATCGTACGCGTCTTCCATAATCTCCATGTTCTCGACCGCTACCCCCACGATCGCCCCTATTTTAAAGGGATCGGAGTGATTGAGCTCATATCTTCCCTCCACACCTTCTCGGGACAGGAGCTCTATCTCCCCATCTTCCAGGGCCAGTTTAGCCCCCACGAGGGCAAACTGAGAGGCCCTCCCCAGATATTTATCACCCTTGTGAACGGGGAGGTAATCATGCACGGAGAAGTCCTTTATCTGTGCTGCTATTCTAGTCCTGAACTGCCCCATATCAAAATTGGGGAACCCTAAAAGATCTACACCCGATTTCCCCTCCAGGAGGGCTTTCCAATATGCCTCCTTGCCTATTCCGATGGGGGTAACCGGACCTAATCCCGTAATCACAATTCTCTTTCGCTTCATAGGCAAAGGTCGTTTCCTCACTATAAAGAATAAATTAAGCCTAACGATAAAGGTATCGGAGAAATTTTTCAAGAAAAAACTGATCTCAATGTTCTCATCCGGGCCGATAAAATTGACGTCTGCCTCATTTTTAGCTATGATGGGTTATTTTATAAGTAAGGGGGATATAATGATATGAAGTTCAACTATACACGGCTGATAGTAATGGTTATTGTCTCCTCGCTTCTGCTTTTCGGCTGCGCTGGCAAGAAGAAGAACCTCCCCCTCCCCAAAGACCCTGCCGTACTCTACACAAAAGGGACTGTCCTCTTCAACAAAGGGAAATACAAAGAGGCCATAAAGGCCTTCACCCAACTCAAGAACTACTTCCCCTCTGATGAACTCTATGCCCTCAAGGCCGACCTCCGGATCGCGGACTGTCACTTCTTCCGGAAGGAATATCCGGAGGCGATATCACGGTATACGGAGTTTAAAAAACAACATCCCTTTCACCCTGACGTCCCCTATGTGGAGTTTCAGAGAGGGCTCTGTTATTATCAACAGATATTATCGAAAGATCGAGACCAAGAGGCCACGGAAAAGGCCCTAACCGCCTTTCAAAATGTGGTCTCCAACTATCCTGATAGTATCTTCGCCCAGAAGGCCCGGGAGAAGATCACCTTCTGTCGGCGGAGGCTGGCGGAAAACGATCTCTACATCGCCCGTTTCTATCTCCGCAAGAGGGAATACCCTGCTGCGGAGAAAAGGGCCGCTCTGGTCTCTGAAAGATATCCTGAGTCTGGGATAGGTGATGAGGCACTCTACTACCTCGCCATCGCCCTCCATAAGCAGGAGAGAAATCCTGAGGCCCTGACCCCCTTGACACGACTGGTAGAGGATTACCCCCAAAGTCCTTTCGCCAAAGAAGGAAAGAAGCTCTTGGCCAGCCTGAAGACGGAAGGAGTGGTGGAGGTCCCTTCGGTACGTGAGGGAGGGGAGATGATGGCATCCACGCCCTTGGGCACAACGACGAAAGAAAAGTTTCCCTTCCAGATTACCGCCAGGCATACTGAGAAGATCCCTGAGAAGAATGCCGTCATGTATACGGAAGAAGTAGTCGTCTTGGGCGAAGGGGCGGTCATTCGTGCCGATTCCCTCATGGTGACCATGGGAGGGGAAGATGTCCCCAGGGAGATGGTGGCCATGGGTGAGGTGAAGGTGCAGGGAGGGGGGGAAGAGATCTTCTGCAAAAAGGCCGTTTGGTCCCCGACGCAAAATCTCTTGGTGATGACGGGCGATGCCAAGATCAGGGGATTTGCAGAGTGGACACGGGGAGACGAGATCACCCTTGACCTCGATACCGGCAGGATAGAGATCAAAGGTAAGAAGGTGGAGCCTATGGATTAAATCGAGGTCACGAGGGCCCTGCATGGTGAAAGATCGGGTTTGGAGGGGGATCGTATCCCCCCTTCTTTTTATTGGTTCCAGGGATGGATAAGGTCTATCTGATCAGTTTGGGTTGCCCCAAGAACCGGGTCGACTCCGAGGTGATCTTGGGTCTCTTAGCCCACGATGGCTTTGCGCTCACCTTCACGTTGGAGGGGGCGGACGTGGTCATCATAAACACCTGCGCCTTTATCCAGGAGGCGGTACAGGAATCCGTTGAGACGATTCTCGAGGCGGTCCACGAGAAGGAGAGAGGAAGGGTTCAGAGGGTAGTGGTCACTGGATGTCTCCCCCAGCGCTATGGTGAGGCATTGGCCCATGAGATCCCCGAGGTAGATCTCTGGAGCGGGGCCGGTGACTTTCCTCAGATACCCCAGCGGTTGAGAGAGGAGGGTCCAAAAGTATTGATAGGAGAACCTCGCTATCTCTATGACCACCGTACCCCTCGCATTATCACCAATACCCTCCACTCTGCTTATGTGAAGATTGCCGAGGGGTGCTCGCACCGCTGCACGTTTTGCTTAATACCTCAGCTCCGGGGACGATATAGAAGCAGAAGGGCGGATTCGGTGGTTCATGAAGTAAAGGATTTGGCCGACAAAGGAGTGGTAGAGGTAATCTTGGTGGCCCAGGATACCACCGCTTATGGGATAGACATGGGCGAGGAGGGAGGACTCTGGCGGCTCTTGAGGGATATGGTAAAGATCAGGGGACTGCGGTGGATCAGGTTGCTCTATACATATCCCCATCCAGACAATTTCCCCCCTGTCCTGCTGGAGATGATCGCCGGGGAGGAGAAGATCTGCTCCTATCTCGACATCCCCATCCAACATATCAATGATACGGTCTTGCGACGCATGGGACGGAGGGGCTCGGGGGGGAAGATCAGGGGATTGATCCACCGCATCAAGAGGGACTATCCCACCATCCACCTACGCACCACCCTGATGGTAGGATTCCCTGGAGAGGGCGAAGAAGAGTTCAGAGAGTTGGTGGACTTTGTCCAAGAAGCGAGGTTCACCCATCTGGGGGTGTTCACGTACTCCCCGGAGGAGGGTACCAGCGCTCATCGGATAAAGGGGAGGCCTCCCTTTCAGGTAGCCGAGGAAAGGGCTGCCCGGATCATGGAGTTGCAGCAGGGGATCTCGTGGGAGAGGAATAACGGGATGGTGGGATCGGTGGTTCCGGTCCTGATCGATGGGGTGAACGTCGAACCAGGGGGGCATTTACAGGGGAGGACTTCGTTTCAAGCCCCGGAGATTGATGGGGTGGTCTACATCGACAAGGGGACAGCCAGAAGGGGTGAGATAGTGAGGGTAAAGATCACCCACGCAGAACCCTATGACCTGGTAGGTGAGGTTGAAGTAAGGTCTTGAGCGAAATGCCGAGCGGATGAACCTCATCCCTCTTATCCTTGGAGAGTTATCAACATGACACGTACCAGAACCAGCACCCATCCAATAATCACCACGACCCACGCGAGCTTTTTGGTGATCTGTACAATCACTAAGAAGATCGTTACTATCGCCAGGAGCCCTATCGTTTCCGCCAGATCACTGGGTATCGTTACTGAAGGCAGGATCGAATGGATGAGGGCAGCGATCAAGTCCCCGATCCAGTTGGCGATGGTGGAGAGGAACTGCAGGATCTTTACCAGCATCTCATCGAAACCCTCAGGTGGTTTAAGCACTCCTTGCTGCAGGAGAGGTAATTCCATATCTTTCGTGCCGAAAAGACCTTCCCTTTTGAATTGCGGGGCAATTAATCAGCCTGGTGCTGCATGTGCATAGTAGCCTCTGTGTGTTGCAAGTCTGTTATAAACTTCAGAAGGGGCAGATTAGATAAGGTTGATGTGCGGCATCCATCGCCTGAACTGTCGATCATGTTTCTGTCGAAGGGTTTGAATAGGTGGCCACACCACTTCAAGTGAAATGGCGACTCCGGCCGTCTTACGGACCTTCCTATTCGTATATTCTCCATCGCTCATCAGCGAGGATTTACGGTTTCCACCTGATGACCTGGTTTTCGAAATCTATGCTATATTCGAGGCCCCGCAAAAAGTTCATCCCCAGTAATCCGTCATGTGGGACTGACGGACCACTGTGAAGTAAGATCAAGACCTGGATGCCGGTCTTCTCATGTGGTCCGACCCTGATATAGTCCATCTTTACCAGTCTGGCATTGACCACTTTACCTCCCGGCACCCGCACCGAGGCATTCTCCGAATACGTAATAGGTAATCGCTTGGCGATCTCCTGATGGATTGATACCAACTCAGCCCCTGTATCCAGAACGAGCGTGACCTCAACTTGTGTCCCCTTATAGCCGAGGCTGACAGGCACCAATACGGCATTCCCCTGTATCGTTACCTTCGTTTGAAGGCTCCTTTCGTACTCCTCTTGGGTGATTTGTTCCTTCTCTCTTTCTCTCTCTTCCAACCATTCTTCCACCCCCCGGCTCTGGCTCTCCTCTGCCTCCCCCCCTTCTCCTCCAGAGGGACTTTTAGGCTTATCCTCGTACACTTTCAGATTATTCCTGTATTCACTCGGTATCTTGCCCTCATCATCGACGCATGTGAACGTCCCCTTTTTGTCAGTATAACAGTAGGTATCCGAGCGCAGCTCGAGCGGAAACGAAAGCATTCCGATGAACAGCAGTAGCAGCGTAAAAACAGTGATCTTTGTCTTTTTGTTATTCATCTCGCTTCGCGTATTATATCATACGCTGTATCCCGCAGCAATCCATCCCTGATCCCTGGGGTTGCGGGGGGACGCTGCAGTTCAAGGTAGATAGTACTCTATTTCGCCATTTTTGCACAGCCAAATCCTCATCAAAAACCTCCCTGTCGGGTTAGGCCTTTGCACTTGCGCACAATCCACCATTGCTCGGCTGAGTTCACGGTAAGGCCCTCACCACGTGGAGAGGGAAGGAAGGGTGTTGAGGTTGCTACAGGATCTGTATCTCCTCCAAGATGCGTTTTTTAGTCGCTAAAGGCTCATGCTCTTTTTGAGCCTTTCCTGCGATCTCTTTCCCGAGCAAGGCAGCGCCGAGGGCTCCGGTGATCAACGGCTCGTCAGGCACCACGATATCGTGGTCCAACTGCTCGGAGAGGGCCTTCACCAGACCCTTGTTCTTGCCCCCTCCACCGGTCAGGACAACGAGGTCTTCTACCCGAAGCCGATTGACCATCCTGACCACCCTATCCGCTAAGGATCTATGAACCCCGGCAACCAGATCAGGGATAGGCACCCCTCGCGCTAGGCTGGTCGCCACCTCCTGCTGCGCCCATATGGTGCAGATGTTGCTAATCTGCGCTGGATTCGTGCTCTGCAGGGATCTATCCCCGATCTCTTCCAGTGGTATCCCCAGGGTATCGGCGATCACCTCAATGAACCTGCCGGTACCCGCGGCACACTTGTCGTTCATAACGAAATCGATCGGCCTGCCGGTTGCATCCACCTTTATGGCCTTGCTATCCTGGCCCCCAATATCGATGATGGTCTTGGCATCGGGGAAAAGGCTGAAAATCCCCCTGGCGTGACAGGTGATCTCTGTAATCTGTTTATCGGCAAAGGGGACGTTGATCCTCCCGTAGCCTGTAGAGACGATATAGGTGATTTTATCAAAGGGTATGCCTGCTTCCTTCAAGGCCTCTTCCATGACCTTGTTGGCGAGCCTGCGCTGTTCCGGGCCAGTGGGGCCTATAACCGAAGCGATGATCCCATCGTCCAGGATCAACGCCTTGGTCATAGTGGAACCGACATCAATGCCTGCAAAGTACGCCGTCATTGCCCTCTGGTACTATGCTGCCTTGCTCTGCCGGATGGACTCCAGGGTTTCGATGAAGGCATCGATCTTGTTTCGTGTGTCGACCTCTGAGTATGAGGTGATATCGATAATATCACTCTCCAGAATCAGGGAAGGGAGTTCACGGTATACCGTCTCTTTCTTCCCGTCCTTTCCGAGCATTAAGACAGGGATGGGTTTATAGATCTTCCTTAATTGGTGCAGCTGCCAGATGAGGCCCACGTGCCATGTGCGGCATGAAAACGCCTCGTGCATGACCACACCGTCGATCTTATAGTCCTCAATCCACTGGATCAGGCGCTCCACATCGGGCTCTGATCCAGGTCGGTTCCTGGCCCTGTCATACCAGAAGGTCCAATATCCGAGCCAACGCCATGCAATATGTTCGATGGGGTCCTTGGTCTCGGGTATATCCATCTCATAGAGGGGCATGACCATCCGGTAGGTCGTCTCGACAGGGAAGGTGGCACCCTTGCTGTTAAAGTAGTTGAAGTCGTTGAGGGCAAACCAGGCAGGCAATCCCCCTCCCCACATGAGCCGGTATTTCTCATGCTCAACCTCCCCCTCTCCCCTGGCGATCTTCTCCTCCAATTCTTTCTTGAGATTTACAAAGAAATTGTAGGCCTCCTGGGTGGCCATCATGAAGCATATAGGCACCATGGTATTCATGGCATCACCGGTACCCATAGGAGAAGGCACCGCCCGTCGCAACTCATATGTCTTGTGGATCAGGTTCCAGGTCCGATTGGCCAGGTCAACGAGCTCGCGCAGACGATCATAATCCATCTTCTTTCCGGTCTGCTCCTCACAGAATCTTACCAGTCCGCGCAGCTGCTCGACGATATATTTATGATAGTACCCCCACACCTCCCGGTGATCTCGTTGCGGATCAAAGAGCGGATAGGGGAGGTCAATATTGTAGACTGGCACATCCGGCATAAACTGCTGAGCTGCCTGGTACCACTTGGACCTCGGGTCACAGAGGATCTGCCCACTCGATATCATGAAATCAGGCCTCGCCTGTCCCCCCCACGGGGCATCGGGAGGCATATCCCTCAGTTCTTCCCGCCACTGATCAAACCCGAGCCCGCACAGGGCATAGGTACAGAGGGAGCGAGAAAAGCCTAAAGATTCCGCCCTTTGAAGGAATCGCTCGGCATCCCGCTTTGCCCCGCAGATACCGGCAAAGTTCTCAGTCCACAGAGGCAGGATATCCAGGGCACGGAGGATCTCTTCGTGATGACAGACGATAAAGGTATAGGCTATCTTCTGCCCTCCCTCTGCCCGTGCCCGAAGGGTTCCGGCAATAAACTCCTTGACCATGGGGCCGATGGAGGCAGCCGCTTGGGTTGCGGTCATCCTCTTTTTGTGCTCTTTCTCTTTCTGTTCCTCAGCCATCGCCTAAACCCTCCTCATCCCCCCTCATCCCCCTTTAGAAAAGGGGGGATGGGGGGATTTGAATTGGAAATCCTCTTTAGCCGATCATCTCAAGAAACGCCTGGATCCTCGTCTTGAGTTGGCCGATGGTCCCTGCCGAGTAGAGATCTTCCAGGTGGAGGACCGGGAGATTGATGGATTGGTAGTACGCCTTTCGTGCGGGGACCTCAAACCCGAAGGGATCGCAGTATTTATACACGTAGAGGATTGCGCCGTCTACATTGAACTCCTTGGCATATGTCCCGATATCACCGAACCGGTTGGCGATATCCCCCTCGAAGGTCCCCGCCGTATTCTCCCGGAAGGTCTTGGGACAGTTGACCTTATCCAGATACCGGCGACCAAGGGCCTCTATAGGATTTCCTTCGACATCAGTACGGGGGAAGTAATCCCTGGTCCCGTTGCAGAGGGTATCAGCCACTACAGTGGCCCCGAGTTCCTCCACGAGCTTGACCATCTCAATGTTATCCACACAGGGGCCATCGATGAGTATCCGCGGGCCTTTCTTCAGCAAAGATCTCTTCCTTCGACCAATCTCCGCCACGATCTCGTCGAAGAGGGCATTGGCCTCGGTAACGGGCAGGCTCGATCCGACGGTGAGCACCATCATCACCTCTGTCCCTGAGATCAGGGGTGGATTAGCTTTCCTGAATTCATAGAGGGTCCGCGCCTTATCCCTCTTTTCATTGTGCAGTCGGATGGCCTCGGACAAGTCTTCGTCGGTGATCTCTTTGCCGACAAACTCTCCCAAGGTTTTTCGGAACGTGTCCAACTCTGCATTAAAAAAATCAAAGGATGATGGATCGCAGACTGTGGGGACGTTGACGAAGTGGAAGTACGGAATTCCCAGTGAGTAGCTCCAAACGCTGTAGCTCCTGACCATGCTGTCACAGGCGTGAGGAATGACCATCCCGGAGAGAAAGGCGTATCTGCCCTTCACCGAAAGATCAAAACAGCTCCGGTAAAAGGGACACACGATGGTCTCCAGGAGGGTATCCCCTTTGGTGATGGGCTCATGGATGTCTCCCCGTACCCGAAAGGGGACACATTCGGCTGCCGTGATCATCTCCAGGGGGACCAAGGAACAGACATAGCCGATCACCTTTGTACCTTTAGCGTTCAACTCCTTTGCCCGTACGCCATAATCCTTGTAAAGTTCTTCTACCTTCGACAGTGCGTTACCCTTGGCTTCACTCATCGGTTCTTCTCCCTTTCGCAGTCTCACTGTTAGATCACCATAACGTGCGTAAAACGGCAAGAGTTCGTTTTGTGGAGAGGTGCGTAGCAAAAGGAAAATCCCCATCTATCCCCGTAAAGGGGCTTGTTAAATTATACACATGCGAGAAATGAAAGGCAATAAGAATATCGGCAGCTGAACTAAATAGTGTGAATAACGGTGTAGTAGCAGATAGGATAGAGGTCCCCGACTGATCTGCTACTGGCATGAACGACCTCTTTATCAGGTCCCTATCTGTCCCCTGGCGATGATCGCTGCGCCGAGGGCGGCCGTCATATGGGGCTGGTGCGGCACGATGATCTCATGCCCTCTGATCTCCTTCAGGGCCTGGACAAGGCCTGCATCCCTTGCTCCGCCGCCCACCAGGGCCACGTCCTGCTCAACACCGACCCTCTCTGCCAGGCTGTTGATCTGGGCCACCAGGGCCCTGTGCAGCCCTGCCAGGAGGTTTTCCTTGGCAGCACCCTCGGCGATCCTGGATATCGCCTCGGACTCCGCAAAGACGGCGCACCCTGTGTTGAAACCCACCCTCTTTTTTGATTGTAAGGAAAGGGCTCCGATATCTTCCACCTTGACCTGTAACACCTTGGCAATTACCTGCAAGATCCTGCCGCTACCGCCGGCGCACTTGCCGCTCAACAGAAAGTTTTGTACGCTTCCGTTACCATCTATGCGAATGATCTTTGTATAGAGATCACCTACATCGATGACGGTCCTCACCGAAGGAAAAAGCGATGAGACTCCTTTGACGTGACAGACGATATCATGTCTCACCTCATCGGCAAAGGTCACCTGTTTTGATCCATATCCAGTGGCGACGGTACGCGCAATATCCTCTTTTGTTATACCTGCCTCAGAAAGGAGTGTTTTCCGTATCCGATCAGCGGTGGCCTGGTAATCTCCCCCTGACGGGCACTCAAAGGACGCCATGGGTTTGTGGTCACCGAGGATGATCCCCTTCGAGAAACATGAACCGATATCGATGCCCAATACAAAGGCCGCTTTTGTTCTCACGTCATTCTTCTCATGTCTGGACAACAATGAGACAGCTTAATATATCAAAAAAATAGTGATCTCGATACCGAGAGTCAAGTTATGTCTCGCGGTTACACACCCAAAATAGTCCGTATTATGCGTGCAGCACGGAACTTCGGCACGTTTCTAATTCGGAAAAAGTAAAGGGGGGCACCCATCAAGGGTGTAACCCCTTTCCTCCCTATTACCGCTGTCTCTCTCTTACGGGTTGTATTGTAGTGCTAAACGGACAGTGAATGTGGCCACCTCGGGCCAGCCGCAGATTACAATGTATGGGGGGTTATATAATCCCCATGTTTTGCTTGCGCCGCCTTTAACCTTTCACGCTGCTCTTCCAATACTTCAAATAAAAGCCGTGGCGTATCAGGAACCCTCGTGCGGTAGATCTCTATCAATCTATCAATCTTAGCCAAATGTTGAGGTACCCGAACAGAGAACTGTTGAATGTAGTCTGTTTCGGTGAAGTCCCTGTCGAGTGTCTCCTTAAAGAGCCTCTTCAGGTCTTCATATTTCGGGATGAACCCTGTAGGTGTCTTGATGGCCTCAACATCACCGTGCACCCGTAACTCCATCCATTTGAGCCAGACGCGCTTATCGGTCTTGTGATTTGTAAATTTGCCGTCGGGAGCTCTCAAGAAGTAATTTACCGAGAAGATGCGTGGCGGGTGAGCTACGTCTGCGCCAAAGGTGAGGTTGCCCTCTATGTACCGTCCAATAGGTATAGAGAGGAAGTCAAGATTGGACATGGGGTTGGACTCGCGTACCCCTTCTTTCCCCAAGGTAGCGGCCGTCGTTTCGGATTCCAGCGCCGCACCTTTCGTAATAATGCCGTGAACCCAATCAAAGGCCTCTTCTACCGGGACCCACGTGTCAGAATCTCGACCGCCGTATATTATCCCACTCAGTATGACACCCTGAGGGTCATGGAGTTCAGGACCCACATTGTCCAGGATCGCCAGGTCTAAGGTAAATCGGGCATTCTTATGGGAAGGTGGTATTTCCTTTCCTTCCTTATCTTTCTTGCCCAAGAACCAATCACCTGAGTGATTAATCCCTTCCTGAGGACACGGGCCATCTTTCCCAATCCAGTACACCTCCCTGTCTTTGGTAACCAGGATATTTGAAAATATAATTTCACCGGGGGAATTGAGTGCTTTCCACAGGATCCGGTCGTCAACGGAATTTACCCCCTCAATTATCCCAAACATCCCCTTTTCAACGTTCACAGCGCGCACGTGACCATCTATCCTTCGAAGGTATGCGATATCATCGCCGATGATGCTCTCGTCTTCTATCGTGGCGGTAGACGTCTTTCCGCACATAGAAGGGAACGCCCCTGCAAAATACGTGATCCTCTCCCCCGGACCGTGCACGCCCATGATGAGCATATGTTCCGTCAGCCACCCCTCTTCCGAACCCCTCTTAATAGCCAGACGCATTGCCAGTTTCTTAAGCCCCAGGGTATTGCCACCATACTGCGTGTTCGTGCTGTAGATAGTCTCGTCTTCCAGATCGATGTATACCCTTCGTTTCTCAATATTTTTACTTACCAATAGCCCCAGTCCCGCTTCAACGAGTTCTCCCTGCGAGTGTACGAATTTAAAGAATCGATCGTAGTTGCCTAACCTGACGAATTCCCGGTAACCCTGCCTGTACAATAGATCCTCACTATGGGCGACGTAGCTTGAATCCGTGAGCTGAACGCACGGTATCGAAAATTCAGAGTTTGGAGGGCCAAGGCAGAAAAATTTGACATACAATTCATGCCCTTCCATTATATTACGCAAAATCTCACGGATCTCCCGAATACCATCCTCTCTGTCCATGGCGTTGATCTCAGGGCCGAGGTCGACACCCTTGGGCACAAGAAACTTGCTGGTCGCTTTGTCCCGGGCCTGATCGTAATATCCGTCAAAATGTGCGGTGTGCCCCTCGATAGCGAGTTTTGCTTCCTCTCGGTTTCTGATCGCTGCTTCTCTGACAAAGCGAATATCTTCCGCCGAATCAGTGCAGACAAAAACCCTCGCCGGGTTGCAGAGCTCTACATACTCAGCAATAAACGCATGAAGCGCAAGGTTGTCTATTGCCATGAGCTTTTCATACTGATCACCCAATCGATCCTTGAGTATGTCTCTTACCTTCTGATCCATCGCTTATCTTTAGAATATGATGTTTGATCCTTAAATGTAGCAGAAGCACTATCTACTTCCCCATTGCTCAGAAAATAAGCCTCCACTATATTCCTCTCTCCTTGAGGGGAGAGGATAAAGGTGAGGGGTGATATGGTACAATATCGGCCGGGTG
>CAYQOD010000002.1:0-24904 GCA_964419065.1 uncultured Thermodesulfobacteriota bacterium
TCGCGCTCCTCATCTTTCCCATGGTCGGGACCACCCCCTTTCCCACCACCATTAAGGCATTGGAGGGTTTGAGAATACCTCATGTCTTGGTTCAGATCACCGGCTTTACCTATCGTTACATCTTCCTCTCCATAGACGAGGGGAAGAGAATGGTTAGCGCCCTCACCTCCCGAGGGTTCAAGCGGAAGACCGATCTTCATACCCTCAGGACCTTGGGGAGACTCATCGGCATGATGTTTGTGAGGAGCTACGAGAGGACCGAGAGGGTGTACCAGGCAATGGTGTGCCGGGGTTATACCGGGAAGATGGTGATCCTCAATGAGTTTCACCTGCACTGGGCAGATGTGGGCAAGGCCGTCTTTATCTGCTTGTTAGGGGGCGCTCTTATCTCCCTCGAGGTGGCCTTATGAGAAGGATGATCGAGATACGGGGGTTGAACTACCGATACCCAGATGGTACGCAGGCCCTGCGGGGGGTAGATCTTGAGGTCTTTAAGGGGGAATCCGTGGCCCTCATCGGCCCCAACGGGGCGGGGAAGTCGACCATCCTGCTGCACCTCAACGGGATACTGTTGGGAGAGGGTCTGGTTACGGTATTGGGTGAAGCGATAACCAGGGGAAATGCGAGGGGGATTAGGGGAAGGGTAGGGTTGGTCTTTCAGGACCCCGAGGACCAGCTCTTCTCCCCCACGGTCCTCGAGGATGTGGCCTTCGGTCCCCTGAACATGGGTTATCCCAGAGAGAAGATCAAGGGGAGGGTGACTACGGCCCTCGCCCAGGTAGGGATGAGGGGATATGAGGGGAGATGTCCCCATCACCTCAGCTACGGGGAGAAGAAGAGGATCGCCATCGCCACCGTCCTCTCCATGAATCCGGAGATCCTGGTCTTGGATGAACCCACCAGCAATCTCGACCCCTCCGCCAGGAGGGATCTGATCGAGCTCTTAAAGCGATTGAAGTTCACCAAGGTAATCGCCACCCATGACATGGAGATGGTGGCCGAGGTCTGCGAGAGGGTGATCCTCTTGTCAGAGGGAAAGGTCGTGGCCGATGGCGGAGCGAGGGAGATCTTGACCGATGTGGAACTCCTCGAGGCCCACAAACTGGAACCTCCACCGGTGGTGAAATTTTTCCGACAGATGGGGGCCACGCAGATCCCTCTGACCCTCGAGGAGGTGAAACCGCTCATCCTTGAGGAGGCCCCTTGGAAGCGAGAGGGAGAGATCTCCTCCTGATCAATCCCTGGGTTTATGACTTCGCCGCCTATGACCTCTGGGCCAAGCCTCTGGGCCTCCTCTATCTGGCCGCCCTCTTGGAGAAGAATGGCTGGAGGATCAGTCTTATCGACTGTCTCGATGTCCACTACCCCGCCCTGAGGGCCCTCAGACGTAAGCAGCCCAAGCGGAGGCCGGACCATCGGGGGCATTTCTACCGAGAGGAGGTCGATAAGCCTGCGCCCCTGAGGGAGATCCCCCGCCGATTTCATCGGTTTGGCCTCCCTCCTGATATCTTCAAAGAGGAGCTTCAATCCGTTCCCATTCCCCAGGCCATCCTCGTCACCTCAGGGATGACCTACTGGTACCTGGGGGTACACGAGGTCATCAACGTCCTCAAAGATGTCTTTCCGCACGTACCCGTGATCCTGGGAGGAACCTACGCCACCCTCTGTCCGGGGCACGCGGAGAGGTTCTCGGGAGCGGACGTCGTTGTTACAGGGTGGGGGGAGATCGAGGTCCTGAAGACTTTGGAGAAACTGACAAGGATCTCGCCTTCCTTTATCCCCGACATGAATGACCTCGATTCTCTTCCCCCTCCAGGCTTTCACCTCTATCCCCGTTTTGATTATGTCTGTATCCTCGCCTCCCGCGGGTGCCCCTTTCAGTGCACCTACTGCGCCTCGCCGCTGCTCAACTCCGGGTTTTTAAAGCGAGACTCGGCTCAGGTGATAGAGGAGATCGTCCATTGGATCTCCCAGTATGGAGTTGAGGATATCGCCTTTTATGACGATGCCCTCTTGGTTGATCGACACCATGCCGTCGCGCTCTTACAGGGGATTGCGGCACGGGGTATCAGAACTCGGTTTCATACCCCCAACGGGCTCCATGCCCGAGGGGTGACAGAGGAGATGGCGCGCCTGATGCGCCGCGTGGGTTTTGCCACCATCCGTCTCGGTCTGGAGGCTGCATCTCACGACAGGCAGATGACGACCGGTGGCAAGGTGAGCAATCAGGAGTTCAGGGAGGCGGTGCGGAATCTGCGGCGGGCGGGCTACTCACCTCAGGAGGTTGGGGTCTATATCTTAGTCGGACTCCCCGGCCAAAGGAGGGAAGAGGTAGAGGAGACGATCCGCTTCGCCTGGGATTGTGGGGCACGACCATATCTGGCGGAGTACAGCCCCCTTCCCGGTACCCCCTTATGGGAGGAGGCGGTGAAGGCCTCCCCCTTTGATCTGGCAGAAGAACCCCTCTTTCACAACAACACCATCTTGCCCTGTCGCTGGGAGGGGTTGGACTGGGGGGACCTTCGGGCCCTCAAGGATATGGTCCGAAAGGGGATTTAACGCAAGTTCCCGTTGCAACCGCAGGACAAAGATGCTATAAGGGTAAGACTCTTATTGTCCCCTTCGGGGAATGGGAGAAAAACCCTCGCCTTGAGGCGAAGACTTTGGTTTGATGTTTTACGCTCGTAAAAGGGTTCAAGGGGTCCAGGATTCCAGTCCCGCCTTTGGCGGGATTGAACCTTCAATGACCATTCCATTCACGGAATGGTAGTTGACTGACCGGGGGAAAGATGTCTCTCACAGAAAACAGGCGGTGGAAAGTGTTGTTTTTACTCGGATTGATCTTCACCCTCGTCTTAGCCCCGCTTCAGGTCCAGGCGCTCAAGTTCCCCCAGCCGGAGAACGCCGTCAACGACTTTGCGGACGTGATCCCCCCGGAGTACGAGTCCCGGATGAATCAGTTAGCTCAGGCCCTCTGGGATCAGACGGGCACCGCCGTAGTGGTGGCCACCTTCCGTGACCTGGGGGGAGAAGATCCTGAGGGGTTTGCCAATAGACTCTATGAGGCGTGGGGGATCGGCAAGAAGGGGGAGGATAAGGGGGTCCTGATCCTGGTGGCCCTGAAGGAAAGACGAGTAAGGATTGAGACCGGTTACGGCGTGGAGGGGATCCTCCCGGACGCCAAGGTGGGTGGTATCTTGGATCAACACGTCGTCCCCTTTCTGCGCTTGGGCGAGTATGGGAAGGGTCTGTACAACGGGATGGTGGCCGTGGCCCAGGTAATAGCCCTGGATGCCGGTGTAGGGCTCGATTTCGACCGATACACCCCAACAACAGCGACACAGCCCAAGGCGAAGAGGGGGATTGGCCTCTTCACCCTCCTCCTGATCCTGTTCGTCATCTTCGGCCTTTTGGGCCGGGGTTTGGGGTTTTTCCCCTTTTTGTTCTTCCCCTGGATCTTCATGGGAGGTGGTGGTAGGGGTATGGGCGGTGGTTTTGGCGGATTCAGTGGAGGCTTTGGCGGATTCGGGGGCGGGATGAGCGGAGGTGGTGGGGCCAGCAGAGGGTTCTGAGAGGAGGTAACGATGATACGAGCGCCCAAGAGGCCGGAGGATATCTTTCCTGAATTCACCGAGGACTATCAAGGGATCTATGGAGATGATCTTATTTCTATAGTCCTCTACGGCAGTGGGGCCAGGGGGGATTATATCCCTGGAAGGTCGGATTTGAATTTTCTGCTCGTCCTCACCGATGAGGGGATCAGGGGGCTCCATCGGGCCTTCAAGGCGGTGGCCAAGTGGCACAGACGACGTGTCGCTACCCCCCTCTTTATGACCGAGGAGTACATCGCTACCTCTCTGGACACCTTTTCCCTGGAGTTCCTCAACATTAAGAGACATTACCGGGTGGTTTGGGGAAAGGATCCTCTGGCCAAGCTCACCATCCCGAAGAGGCAGCTCCACCTCCAGTGTGAGCGGGAGGTGAAGGGAAAGCTCCTGCAGTTGCGGGAGGCGTATCTCTCCAGCGAGGGGCGGGGAAGAGCGCTCGCGGTCCTTGCCTCACAGTCCATCACCGCCCTGATCTCCATCTTTCAGGGGATCCTCTACCTGCGTGACCTGGAGATCCCCGACCAGCGCGGGGAGGTTATCGCCGCGATAACGACGGAGACCGGGTTGGACGGAGACCCCTTCCTGGAGTTATTGGAGGTAAAGGAGGGAACGACCAAGCTCCCCGTACAACAGATGGAGGACCTCATGGAGCGGTATATCGGAGAGGTGAGGCGCCTCGCCTTTTGGGTGGATCAGTTGAAGCATTGATGAAAGGAGGAGCAGATGCAAAGAGGAACAAAGATTGCTCTCATTATTGGAGTTGTAGCTCTAGCAGTAATTTTGGCAATAGTTCTGCTCATTGTCCTTCCCACTGGTTTATATAAGTATAATAAGATGGTAACCTTGGACGAGGGGGTCAAGGCGGCCTGGGCCCAGGTGGAGAACCAACTCCAACGTCGGATGGACCTCATCCCCAACTACGTGGAGACGGTCAAGGGTTATGCCAAGCACGAACGGGAGGTCTTCATAAAGGTCACCGAGGCGCGGGCCAAGGTCGCAGGGGCCGGGAACATATCCGACAAGATAGCAGCCAACAACGAGCTGGCAGGGGCGCTGAGCCGATTACTGTTGGTGGTGGAACGGTACCCCGATCTCAAGGCCAATCAAAACTTCATCCGCCTCCAGGACGAGTTGGCCGGCACCGAAAACCGCATAGCGGTGGAACGCATGAGGTATAACGAAGCGGTCAGAACCTACAATGTCTATATTCGTAAATTCCCCAACAATATCTTGGCGGGGATCTTTGAGTACACTAAGGCCCCCTTCTTTGAGGCCCCGGAGGAGGCCACGGCTCCGCCCAAGGTCACTTTCGAATAGTCCCCCTTTCCTCCCCTTGGGTCGGGTGGGTCGATGAAGGCTATGATCCTGGCCGCTGGTCTGGGGACCAGGCTGGAACCCCTGACCAAGATCAGGCCCAAGCCCCTCTTCCCGGTGCTGAACCGGCCTCTGCTGGAGTTCGTCATCGAGCAACTGAAGGGGATGGGTGCCCAAGAGATCGTCATCAACGCCCACCACCTGGCAAGTCAGGTAGTGGATTTCGTTCACAGGGGGAGTTGGGGGGACCTGAAGGTGGAGGTGAGGGTCGAGCCTGAGATCCTGGGCACCGGTGGAGGGATCAAGAGCTGTGAGGACTTTTTACGCCATGCCCCCTCCTTCCTGGTGGTTAACGCCGATGTCTACCATACCTTCGATCTGCATCCTGCCCTTCACTATCATCGAGAGACAAACAACCTGGCTACCCTGGTCCTCTATGACCACCCCCGCTTCAATCAGGTGGGGGTGAATGCGGGGGGGAGGATCGTCAGCATCAGGGAGAGGCAGCTGCAGAGGCCCTTCTCTCCCCCATCCATCTTGACCTTCACGGGCATCCACATCATCTCTCCTGTGCTCTTGGAGCAGATCCCCCCTGCGGGGTATTTCGATATCATTGGGCTCTATATAGACCTTGCCTCCTGCGGGGAGGCCATCAGGGGGTATCAGGTGCACGGAGGATACTGGCGTGATATCGGTCAGGTAGGGGACTACCGAGCCCTGCACCGAGACCTCTTAAAAGGGTACGGCAAACCGGTCGTCCACTCCACGGCTCAGGTAGAGGAAGATGTAAAAATGGAGGGGTTTGTCTGCGTGGGGAGGAGGACGTCTATCAGGGCTGGATCCGTTATAAGGGATTCCATTCTCTGGGATGATGCTGTGGTAGAGGGGGGGAGTTTGCTGGAGGGGTGCATTGTGGGGGACGGGGTGAGGGTGCGAGGCGAACATCGAGGGGAGATCCTCACCCCAGGGGTGTGAGATGCCTTCAGCCATGAAGGATGATTCGCGAGGTACCCCCTCGCCGGACCTGATTCGATTTGTCCAGGGATATCTCCCCGAAGATGATCTCTCGTGGGAGGAGGTCGCCGGTGATGGTTCTGCACGGCGCTTTTACCGGGTCAGAGGGGGGAGCGGGAGCTGGGTGGTCATGATCAGTGATCATCCGTCGCAAGACCAGCGCGGGATCACTGAAAACGACTCCTTCCTCTACATCGCCGAACACCTGAGGGGTAAGGGGATCTCTGTACCTGCTATCTATGCGCATGATAAAGAACAGGGGTATTTCCTCTTGGAGGATCTGGGCGATCTTCACCTCCAGGTCGAGATCATGCGAGCACGGGGGGATCATCAGAGGATCATGGATATCTATCAGGGGGTGATAGGTCTCCTGATCATCATCCAGGTAGAGGGGGGAGGAGGGTTTGATCCCTCCCGGACCCACAATCCCCCCTACGATCGGGATTTTATGCTGGCGTGGGAGTCGGGGTACTTTCATGCCGCCTTCTTGGTGGACTATCTCGGCCTCTCCATATCTGTTGAAGAGCTTCGGGATGAGTTTGAAACGCTGGCCGAAGAAGCGGCTCAGGCGCAGGGAGGTTTTTTCCTCTATCGTGATTTTCAGTCACGCAACATCATGGTACGGGATGAGGGACTGGGCTTCCTCGACTTCCAGGGGGCCAGGTTGGGACCCCTGCAGTACGACCTGGCTTCCCTGCTGCTGGACCCCTACGTGGAACTCGAGGTGGGTATCCAGGAGGAACTCATGGCGTACTATCTGCGACAGATGCGGGGGCAAATCCCGCTGGATGAGAGGGTCTTTCGGGAATACTACCCCCTGATAGCCATCCATCGCGCCATGCAGGTCTTAGGGGCCTTTGCATTTCTGTCACGCAGGAGAGGGAAAGCATATTACGAGCAGTATATCCCCCCTGCCGTGAGGAACCTGCGGACCCTCCTGGGCGATCAACGGTTCACGGCATACAAAAAACTGAAGAAGGTCCTCTTCGAGGAGATCAGCGGGATATGAAGAGATGTCGGCACCGAACGCAGTTACAGTTCCTCTCGCCGGGCGATACCGTCGGCGTTGTGGCACCGGCCAGCTACATCCCTCAGGAGGACGAAGGATACCTCCAGCAGGGGGTGGCGAAGGTGAGGGGGATGGGTTTCGGTATCAAATATTCTCCCTCACTCCTGGAACGGAAGCACATCTATTTTGCTGGCAGGGACGAGGAGCGGGCCCGAGAGCTCATGGGGATGTTTCTCGATCCCGAGGTCAAGGCCATCCTCTGCACCCGTGGTGGCTATGGCGCCCAGCGTACCATAGCCTATCTCGATCCTGACCTCATCCGGGGCCACCCCAAGCCCCTGGTGGGGTGTAGTGATCTGACGGTCCTGCTCATCTATCTCCTGCACCGGTGCTCCGTGATCCCCTTTCACGGTCCTAACGTGGCCACCCGCCAGTTCATAGAAGGGGACGATGAGATGGTCCAGTCCCTCAAGCAGGCGCTCTCCTCTCCTGCCCCTCTCGGTGCGATCACCTGTTCTGTGCTGCGCGGGGGTGAGGCCAACGGCGAGATCATCGGTGGTTGCCTCTCTTCCCTGGTGACCACTGTGGGGACACCGTATGAGCTGGACCTGATGGGGAAGATCCTCTTTGTGGAGGATGTGGATGAGGTTCCCTATAGGATCGACCGGATGCTCACGCACCTGAAGGCAGCAGGTAGACTGCACGGCGTCAGGGGGGTGGTCTTTGGTCAGATGCCCGGATGCGATCCAGGCAATGGCCTCTTACAGGAGATGATCGTGGATGTCTTAAGCGATATAGAGGGTCCTATCCTCCTCGGATTTCCCTCGGGACATGGTCCCCGGAACCTCACCTTCCCCCTGGGGGTTCCGATAGAAATCAAGGGTGGGGTTGTTACCTCGCAGGAAGAACGGGAATGATCGTTCCGGAAAAGGGTCAGACGATCTACTTCATCGGCATCGGCGGGGTCATAATGGCCCAGGCAGCACTCCTGCTGAAGGAGATGGGGTATCGGGTGCGGGGATCGGACACTGCGCTCTACCCCCCCACCGATCAGCTCCTCAAGGCGGGGGGGATTGCGGTCGAAGAGGGATACGACGCCACTCACCTCAACCCCTATCCCGATCTGGTGGTGATCGGCAACGCCGTATCCAGGGGTAATCCCGAGGTGGAGGCCGTCCTGGACGAGGGGATCCCCTATTGTTCCCTCCCCGAGTTGATCCACGAGGTCCTTCTTCGAGGGAGGCGATCGGCCGTGGTGGCCGGGACCCACGGAAAGACCACCACTGCCTCCCTACTCGCCTGGCTCCTCTCTAAGGGAGGGTTGAACCCTTCATTTCTGATCGGAGGTATCCCTCTGAATTTCGGCAGGGGGTCCCGCTTCGGCACCGGGGATTGGGTGGTCCTGGAGGGGGATGAGTACGACAGTGCCTTTTTTGACAAACGCCCCAAGTTTCTCCACTACCTCCCCCAGGTGGTGGTCCTGAACAACATCGAGTATGACCACGCCGATATTTACCGCGATCTGGAGGAGGTGAAGCTCTCCTTCCGCCGCCTGCTCAAGATCATCCCCCGCAAGGGAGTCCTCCTTGCTTGTGTTGATGACGAGGTCGTGCGGGAGATCGTCACCGGGGCTCTGTGCCGGGTGGAGACCTTCGGGACAGAGGGGAGATGGTCGCCCACGGGGGTGAGGGCGACCTCCGAAGGGACAACCTTTCGTCTCCAGCGGGGAGGAGAGGATCTGGGGGAGTTTGCGACCCCGCTGTGGGGCGAACACAATATACGGAATGCCGTGGGGGTCGTGGTGGCTGCCCATCGTATCGGCCTCTCATTGTCTGAGATACGAGAGGGTTTGCGGACCTTTCAAGGGGTCAGGCGGCGCATGGAGATAATCGGAGAGGCAGGAGGCATAATGGTGATCGACGACTTCGCCCACCACCCCACTGCTGTGCGCGAGACCCTGCGGGCGGTACGGTTGCACTTCCCCAAAAGGCGTCTGTGGGGGGTCTTTGAACCCCGCACTCACACCATGCGCCGAGGGATTCTGCAGGCGGAGCTCGCATCGGCCCTGGAGGAGGCCGGCCGGGTGGTGATCGGAAAGGTCTCCGCAAACCCGGATCATGGAAAGGGACTGGATCCCCACAGGCTGGTGGACGATATCAATCAGGTCAGAGGGGAAACTGCCACCTACCTAGAAGATCCTCAGGAGATCGTTGCCCGCTGTCTTGTCGAAGTGCAACCAGGGGATGTCATCGTGGTGATGAGCAGCGGCCCTTTCGGGGGTGTTGCGAAAAGGATCTTGGATGCCCTCAGGGATCGCTCGTGAGATTGGGAACTGATCCCACAAGAATGAGGAGGTGTGAAGTATGGCCGACGAGAAGAGAGCGGTTGAGAGCGTAGAATTCAAGGATCGGAAGACAGGGCTCGTTCTATTTGGAATACTCCAAATTATTTTCGGGGCGTTTTGCGCACTCAATCTACTGTTGATGATATTTAGTATGATCGCCTTAAAGGCCCTCGGTACGGGCTCTGTTCTACCCATAAGCTTTGGCCAAATGATTCTTGTGGTTCTCCTCTATCTTATCTTGGCCGTTTGGTTCATCTGGATGGGGATCGGTTCTATCCTCGCACGACGCTGGGCACGGGGGCTCATATTGCTCTTTTCATGGCTCTGGCTGATTACTGGCGTAACCGGTTTTATACTTATGTTATTCATCATGCCTGATATGTACGGTCCAATGGCCATGGGTAGGGGCATACCGCAAGAGACGGTCATCGTCGTACAGTACATCATGACTGGGTTTATGGCGGTCATTTTCGTACTGATACCAGGGGTATTTGTACTCTTCTACGGAAGCAAGCATGTTAAGGCGACGTGCGAGTTAAGGGATCCCCACGTGCGCTGGACCGACAAACGTCCGTTGCCTGTTCTGGCCTTGAGCTCACTATTTGGAGCTATGGCACTCTCGATGCCATTTTTAGCATGGTACCGATGGACCGTTCCGTTCTTTGGTTTCATCGTGAGTGGAATAACAGGTGCACTGATAACCTTCGTTTATATATTGTTATTCGCGTACGTGGCATGGGGAACATATCAATTGAGGGGCACGGCGTGGTGGTGTGGGGTTTTGCTGACCATCGCGTCAGCTGTATCAGTCGGCATTACGTTCTCACGTGTGAGCCTGATGGATTTCTATGAAAGGATGAATATACCCACGTATTCCCTTGAGATCATGCGTGAATTTGGCATCTTTCAGGATTTTACCGTGCTTTGGGTTTTCTGGGGGATAGCGTTCATTGGCTTTCTAGGGTTCTTACTGTACACGAAAAAATACTTTACTGCCTCTTCATAAGACAATGCCCTGAGAGGCCCCTGCCAACTTGATCCAGTATCAATAGTCAGGCCTGAGTCCGAACTGCTCTCTATCCCTTCACCGCGTCGCCAAAGATGATGCCCGCAACACCGCCAAAAGTCAGTTTCGCAAAATCCTGTAGCAATTTGCTCCAGTCCTTCAGCCCCGCGATGTCTGCAAAGATGCCACCGACGACAAAGATACCCAGCAGCCCCATCCCGATGAAAAACGGGATCCAGTTAATGCTGATCTTACGAGGTGCAGGTGTCCGAGCTGCGATACGGGCGGCTGCGGTGGCGGCCTGCTGGCGTGCGAGGTTTCGCGACACAGCGGGACGTTCCAGTGCCTTCTGAATCGTTCGTTGAGTATCGGCCGCCAGCCCCGCTCCTCTTCTGCCAGGAGTGGCTAAGGGCGTTGGTACGTTTAGAATCAATCCCATCCTCGGACCTCCTTTGTTACGGGGAACACCCCATCTTGTTCACCGCCTCCACACCGTTCTCATCAATGACGGTCCTTCCATATCCACTCATTTACCATAGTATCCATATCCGGGCAACAAAAAAAAACCCCTTGTACAGGGTTGGTTTGGTAGATGGGTTTTGGAGGGTTGGACCTGATTGTCTTCGCACTGTTTTTACTTGCCTTCCATATTTTTACAATATATGATCTCAGCACGAAACAATTAACAAGTAGGGACCTGTGAGAACAGGCTTGGCCGAAGGTAAAAGTTGGTTTTTTGGCCACATTTTAATCATACAGTGAGGGCACAGAAATGAATCCATCAATCTTACTCATAGTGGCCTTCATAGCCCTTGTAGTATCAATAAGGATTGTAAGTGAGTACGAGAGGATCGTGGTCTTTCGACTGGGTCGTCTTTTTAATATCGTAGGGCCGGGTTTGGTTATCCTCATTCCCTTCATTGACAAGGGTGTGCGGGTAAATTTAAAAAAGGAAATCCCCGGATGGGAGACACTGTCACACGAGGAACTGCACGAGAGGATCAAGGCATTTGCAATGGGCAAGGGCAGATCGGGTCTTTGATTGCAGTCTGAATGACCACCGTTATCTGCGTGTGAGGGTTCTATGAACAAGCAGCAACAGTATGACCAGTTGTTCCAGAGGTTGGACTCCCTGTGCGAAGGGGAGGATGATCACGTCGCCCTCATGGCCACCATTGCGTGCGAGCTGTACCATGCATTCGAGCGATTCGACTGGGTGGGCTTTTACCGGAATGTAGGAGGGCAGGTCCTGAAGATCGGCCCCTATCAGGGCACGCATGGCTGTCTCACGATACCCTTTTCACGGGGGGTGTGTGGCACGTGCGCCCGTGAACGGGCGGGGCAGAATGTCCCTAATGTTTCGAAGGTGCCGGACCACATAGCCTGTTCGGCAACGACGAAGTCAGAGCTGGTGGTGCCGATCCTGGCAGGTGATGGCGAGTTGGTTGCTGTGCTTGACGTTGACTCAGACACAGGGGCGGCCTTTGACGAGGTCGATGAGGTCAATCTGCAACGGATCAATAAGTACTTCCACGGGGGCGGCAGCTAATTATTTGCTGAACCGCTGCGACGGACCCTTCGTAATAAGCTATATCCTACCAACATCGAAGCTTTTCTTTAGATTACGATATCAACCTCTAACTCATCTCTTTTGTTTGATTGACAATTGGTCGTCTGCACTATGCTGTATAAATAACTTTACACCCCTTCTTAAACCCCCTATAATAGACTTAAAATTTGCTATTTTTGTCCTTAAAATTATTTCCAAGTAACTATCAGACACGCAAGGAGCTATGATCACCGAACTCGAGCATCTCGGCGAGGTGGAAGAGAGGATCCTGGATGATCCCCTCATCCAGCGCATAGCGGATCTTGCCCGCAGCACGGGGGTTGACCTCTACCTCGTGGGGGGGGTGATCCGGGACATCCTCCTCGGGAAAGAGGTCAAGGACTACGATTTCGTCATGAAGGAGATGGCCCTTTTCTTCATGGATCACTTGGGGGACCTCTTTGAGACCACCTATTTCTCCATGGGCAAGGGGAGGCAGGAGCGGGTCTATCGACTGGTCAAGGGGGAGCGGACCATAGACTTTGCCGTGATGGAAGGTGATAGCATCCAGCAGGACCTGATGCGGAGGGATTTTACCATCAATGCCATCGCCTACTCCTTTCGTGAGCGGAGGTTTTACGCCCCCTCTCAGGCCGTTGAGGACCTCAAGGGGGGGAGGATCGATCTGCTCTCGCTCCAGGCCCTGGAGCAGGACCCGCTCCGTATGCTCAGGGCCATCCGCTACCGGTGCACACTGCCCAGCTTTGACCTCACCGAGCGGTTGCGGGAGGAGATCGGGTGTCACAGGGTCTTGCTCCAAGAGGTGGCGCCGGAACGGATCAGGGCAGAGTTGGATGAAATCATCATCTCCCCGTATGCCGCCCAGGGTCTGCAGGTAATGCATGATCTCGGGCTTTTGCTCGAGATCTTTCCCGAGATGTCTCCCCTGGAAGACCTCCCCCAGGGGAGACATCACATCACCGATGCCCTCTCCCATACCATAGAGGTGGTGGGGAAGGTCGCTGAGGTCATTGAAGGTGATCCCCCCTTTCCCTTCCAGCCGTCCGTGCAGGAGCGCCTCATCCTGGGATACAGTGCCTTATTCCATGACCTCGGCAAGCCCGCCACCAAGGTAACAGATGAGCAGGGGGAGGTGCACTTCTATGATCACCCCCAGCATTCCACACACCTGTCCAGGGGGATCATGAGGCGTCTGAAGTTCCCCAGCAGGTTGCGGGATGAGGTTCTCATCCTGGTGGAAAACCACATGCGTATCCTCACCCTCGCTGCGGGTGAACCGGGGGATAAAGCCCTGCGCAGGCTCATCAATGCCATAGGAGAGGCGGTTCGGTTGTTGTTGCTGCTGGGGCTGGCTGAGATAGAGTCCAAAGGGGGCGGGGGCGAAGATGAGAAGGGGCGCTATATGGACCTCTGCCGGCGGATATGGGACCTGTACGAGAAGGAAGACCTCATCGCCCCCGTGCCCTTGTTGAGGGGTGAGGACCTGTTGCAGTTGGGTTACGCCCAAGGACCACGCCTCGGTGAGATCCTCAAGGAGGTGAAGGAACGGCAGATCGCAGGGGAGCTGAAGGACAAGGAAG
Organism: uncultured Thermodesulfobacteriota bacterium; assembly: GCA_964419065.1. Lineage (GTDB taxonomy): Bacteria > Desulfobacterota > B13-G15 > B13-G15 > RBG-16-54-18 > CAYQOD01. The sequence continues at coordinate 13,446 of CAYQOD010000002.1, forward strand.
AGGCCCTGAAGTTCATCCACGAGACGTACCCCCTCTGACCTCGTGTCGAGATCGGGGAGTTTGACACCACCGGAGCACATCTTCTATAATGGGCCAACAACTCGATAGCATCGGAGATGAGCATGGAAGAGAAGATTGCGGTCTATCCTGGTTCGTTTGATCCCATAACCTACGGTCACATCGACATCATCAAGCGGGCCCTCAATATATTCGACAAGGTCATCGTGGCTGTGGCCCACAACTACGACAAAAAATTCCTCTTCACCCCTCAGGAAAGGGTGGAGATGATTAACGAGGCACTGAAGGGCTGCTCTAACGTCATGGTGGAGAGCTTTGAGGGGCTTCTGATGGAATATATGAAACGTGCCAACGCCAAGGTGGTACTGCGCGGTCTGAGGGCCACATCCGACTTTGAGTACGAGTATCACATGGCCTCTATGAACCGCAGCCTCAACCAAGAGATTGATACCCTCTTCATGATGACGGGCAAGGACTACTTCTTCATCAGCTCCCGGACCATCAAGGAGGTGGCGAGCCTCGGAGGATCGGTGGAAGGGTTGGTGCCGAAAAATGTGGAGCGGAGGCTGAGGGAGAAGTTTGCCCACCGGTACAGGGGGGCACAGTGATCGCTCCCCCCCCTTTTTATCCTCGATGATCCCACGAAAGAAGACCCAACAGATCTCTGTAGGGGGCGTGCCGATCGGCGGAGGGGCCCCTGTGGTGGTGCAGTCCATGACCACGACCCATCCCCGCGAGGTCGGTCCCACCGTGGGGGAGATCGAGAGGCTGAAGAGGGTCGGTTGTGAGATCGTCAGGGTGGCCGTGCCGGATAGGGAGGCCATCAAGGGGTTGCGAGAGGTCGTCTGCCGTTCCCCCCTTCCCCTCATCGCCGATGTCCACTTCAACCATCGCCTGGCGTTGATGGCCCTGGAGGCGGGTGTCGATGGTTTGAGGATTAATCCGGGGACCATCCCCCAGAGGGGAAAGCTGAAGGAGATCATCGGCGAGGCCAAGGAGCGAGGTGTCCCGCTCAGGGTCGGGATCAATGCGGGATCGCTGGAAGACTCCATCTTGAAGCGGTTCGGCCATCCCACCCCCGAGGCCATGGTGGAGAGTGCCGTGGCGTGTATTAAGCTCTGTGAGGATCTAGGACACCGAGCGCTCAAGGTCTCCCTGAAGGCCTCAGACGTCCCCAGGACCATTCAGGCCTATCGCCTCTTCTCCCAGCGTTCAGACTATCCCCTCCACCTGGGGGTGACCGAGGCGGGCCCCCCCTTCACCGGGGCCATCAAGTCAGCAGTAGGTCTGGGGATCCTCTTGGCCGAGGGTATCGGGGATACCATCCGGGTCTCCCTGACCGGCGATCCGGCCTTGGAGGTACGGGCGGCGTACAGCATCCTGCGCGCCCTGGGCGTACGGGAGCGGGGGGTGGAGGTCATCTCCTGTCCGACCTGCGGGAGGTGTGAGGTGGACCTCATACCCCTGGTGGAGGAGGTCCAGGAGCGGCTGGAGCATATCCAGGCCCCCCTCACTGTGGCCGTCATGGGTTGTGTGGTGAACGGTCCGGCAGAGGCCAGGGAGGCCGATGTGGGGATCGCCGGAGGCAAGGGGATAGGACTACTCTTCAAACGGGGTGAGGTCATCGAGAAGGTAAGAGAGGCAGGATGGGTACGGAGGTTGGTGGAGGAAGTGGAGCGGATGGTCGATTAATCGCCCTTGAATTTCTTTCTCGTGTAGAGGATTCTGTGGATGACGGTGATATGGGTGAGGATGGTCAAGACCCAGAGGATGGGGACCATCCAGTTAAACAGGGCGCCACAGCCGAGTAGGATGATCCGCTCCGGCCGTTCCATGAGCCCTACCTTGCACGATGGAATGACCGTCTCCGCCCGCGCCCTGGTGAAGGGGACCAAGAAGCTCCCCATGGCGGCCAGGGACGCCAGGAGGATGAGGTAAGGGTGCCCGGTAGAGGCATAACGGAAGAATAACCCGATAAAGAGGGAGAAGTCGGAGTACCTGTCGATGACCGAGTCGAGAAAACCGCCAAAGGAGGTTACCCTCCCCTGGGAACGGGCCACCGCGCCGTCCATGAGGTCAAAGAACCCTGCCACGAGGATGGCCACACCAGCCACCTTCCACACACCCAGGGCCAGGGCAAAGGCAGCCCCAACATTGACCAGCAGGCCGATGAGCGTCAGGTGGTTGGGTTTGATGACCCCCCTGGTCCACTCTGCCAGCTTGTTGAGATAGGGATCCAATCTGTGGTTCAGCCAGGCATCCAGCATGAATTAACGCCTCCTCATAGCAGATCATCCCTATTATAGGGTTTGGGCCGGAAAAGTCAAAATAAATCTCCGTCAACATCTGGAGGGTGATGGAGAGTACCGGGCCGCATATCTCTTATGACTCGTCTTCCCTGATCACGCTGATTACGGTCTCCGTATCATATACGAGATACGGTTGATAGTGATCATCACCCTCTCCCGGTTTGATGGTAAATGCCTCGTACGTGAGGTATGGCGCGTTGTTTCCCTTGCAGAAGGTGATGAGGGGGATTAACCCTGGGCTTCGGCTGGTCCTGCTGCCACCAAAGATGAGATTGCCGAGCCCATAGAAGGCTACCTGTTTTAGTGTGCCCTGGCCATCGGTGACCTCTTTGATGGCCTGCTTGGCATGACAATGGGCGCCGATAACTACGTCTACCCCGTGCTCGAGGAGGATGTCGACGATCTCCCGCTGCCGTTGATTCAACTCACGGCCTCGGTGAGGGCCGGCATGGAGTAAGACCACGGCGAAATCGGCCGCCTTCTTTGCCTCGGCGATGTTCCTGAGGAGATACTGCATATCTTTGCTCTCTCGGTAGTTGCTCTGTTCGGGGAGCGCTGCAACCCCTGTCTTCCCCACCCTGGCGACCATATCCTGAGGCTCTATGACATCGGTTACGCCAAAGAAGGCGATCCTGACGCCGTTGATCTCCCTAATCTTGCCACTGAAGGCCTCCGCATACGCATTGATCCCGGTACCCGCCCCGACGTACTCAATATCGGCAGCCTCAAGCCTGTGCATCGTCTCCTCGAGTGCCGCGGCCCTGTTGAAGTCATACGAATGGTTATTGGCGACTGAAACCAAGGAGATGCCCGCCTCTTTGAGGATCTCGGGTGTCCGTACATGCTGCTTTAACGGAAAGGCCTTCTCGACGGCATTCTTCTCGGCGGTAGTAATCGGGCCTTCAAGGTTTACCACCCCGTAATCTGCCCTGTTAAAGAGATGCCGTATATTCCGAAAGGCATACTCCACGAACAGCTTTATCCCCATCTGCTCACCGTGCGTGTGAATGTAGCAGTTGATTATCTGGGTGAGCTCGTTCATGGTGCCATAATCGGTATGGGGGCTGTAGTATCCCCCGAAGAGTGTATCCCCACCAAAGGCGACGGTGATGCTCTGCTCACCATGAGATGGATATCCTGTGAGTAGGAAGAAGGGTATTACGATGATGAAGAAGTGCAAGGCCTTCTTCATCATCTAACCTCTGCGGATGGGGAGACAATCTTCTGCGCCATTGATGAGCTTATTGTCGTGGAATCCCATCGTCTATTTCATACACGCTTACCATCCCCAGCTTGTAACTTGTAACCCAAAGCTGCCTCCCATCGGGCGTGACGGCCAATCCCATGGGGAAGGGAAATTGCTTCTTATAGATGAGGCGGAAACTGTCTACTTCCACCACCGACAGAGAACCCTCGTCATACGCCACACCGAACAGGTACTTTTCGTCCGGCGAGATGGCGATGGTCCTGGCCCTCTTGCCGATGGAGGCCTCCCCTGTTATTTTCTTGGCGATCAGGTCAAACCTGATGATCTTGCCGAGGATATTATCTGATATATAGAGGGTCTTCTGATCCTTGGACAGGATAATGTGCCTCGGGTTGATCGTGGCTGGTATGTCGTCGACGACGGCAAGGTCTGTTAGGTTGATGACGCTGATGGTCCCGCCTCCCATGTTGGCAACGTATGCCGTCGTTGAGTCAGGTGAGATCGCAATACCTCTCGGTATGTATTTCCCCCCGCCTAGTTGTATCTCCTTGATCGTTTTGAACGATTCTGCATCGACTACCGAGACTGAGCTCGAGTGCCAGTTTGCAACGAGGGCGTATTTCCCATCCGGTGTTACCCTGATGATCTTGGGGGTTTTCCCTGTTTCGATCTTTATCGCCTTACCCTCGTATGTTTCCTTAGTGATACAGTCCGTTACCTTCACGCGCTCATACGGCACCTGGTCTGGGACTGTGAGTCTGTCCTCTGTGTCGTATACCGTTACTGCCCCCGCATTATGTAGCGAGATCCACAGAAGTCTTCCGTTCTGTGAAAAGGCGCACTCAACGGGTTTCTGTGCGAAGGATCGGGTCGGGATGCGTGTCTCGTAATCCCACCCTGTCGCAGGCGTTCTGAAAAATTGGACCTTCTTGATGAATTCCAGCGTAGCGGTGCTGATGAGCCAGAAGTCCATCCCCTCGAGGTTCATCACCGCCGCATAGCTGCCGTCGGGTGAGATCTCAACGGATTTCGGTGCCCCCGCTCCTTGGAAGGCCTTGAGGTGCTTCAGTTCAAAACCATGAGCACTGACAGTAAGGAGAGTCATGAGGATGAAGAGGGCATTTACTATGGTGCGTAGTATCATCACATTCTCCTCTTGAGCTGCATGTGAGGTACGGTTATGGGCGCTGGAGAAGGTATCACGAAATGGTATGCCGTTGCAATATGGATTGACATCGTTCCTCACTGGACGATAGACTAGTTACACATGTCCTCCTGGAGGTCTTGGAGATGATCGGGTTGAAATCCCTCAGAGAGGTTACAGTTACCGTCCTCATCGATAATTACATCGATCTCATGCTCCCCTCCGATGAGCGGGTCAAGAGGCCGCCCCTGGCGAAGGATGGGCGAATGATCGAAAACCCGGTGGCGGAGCACGGCCTCTCCCTGCTCATCGATGCCGGCGGGGAGCGGCTCATCATAGACTTCGGCCTCACCGAATATGGGCTTATCCACAACATGGGGGTTTTGGGGATCGATCTGGAGGAGATCCCCGTGGGGGCCCTCAGCCATGGACACCACGACCACCTCGGGGCCTTCTTCACCTTCGTGGAGAGGAGAAGGGGGGCTTTCACCCTCTACCTTCACGAAGACGCCCTCTTGGAGCAGAGGTTCCTCCGCCTCCCCTCAGGGGATGAGATCTCCTTTCCCCGGGTGGAGAGGGAGCGGATGGAGGACCATGGTGTGGGGGTGAGGGTCGTTCAGGGTCCTGAGCAGATCCTGGAGGGACGATGCCTCATCTCCGGGGAGATACCGCGGGTGACCGGCTTCGAGCAGGGGCTACCCGGTGCCTTTTATGAGGCGGGTGGAGAAAGGTTGCAGGACCGGCTGCGGGACGACATTGCCCTCTACCTCCACGTGGAGGGGAAGGGATTGTTGGTGATCTCCGGCTGCGCCCATGCGGGGATCGTCAACACCGTCCTCTACGGGATGGAGCTGACGGGGATCAAGACGGTCTACGGGATTGTTGGTGGGTTTCACCTCACCGGGCCGGACATGGAGGAGGTCCTCCCCAAGACCCTGGATTACTTAAAGCGGCTCTCCCCCCAGGTCATCTGCCCTATGCACTGCACCGGGTGGGAAGCACAATGGAGACTGAGGGAAATCTTTGGTGATCGCTACATCATCTCCTCTGCTGGGAGCACCCTGAACTTATCAGGTTAGCGAGAGAAGAGGGTATAGATTGATTGACCTTACCTTCTCGGCTTCGCCGAAGGGCTCGGTAAGCTTAGCTTGTACCAAGAGCATGATGCCTCCCCTCGAGATGCATCCCCCGGGTTAAGATCCCCTCGCCCCTCGAAGGGAGGGAGTCTCGGCCAGGGTCTCATAGTCTGGTTCTTTCCCATCGAGGTAGGCGCGAATGATCCTTTCGGCAAGGGGCACGGCGAATTCCTCAAAGAATCGCCGAATACGCCCCTCATCGTACGTCACCCCGCCGTCGATATCCTGGTAGTTCTTACTCAGGACACACTGGAGCTGACCCTCCCCTTCTTTCCAGTCTGAGTCGATAATCTTCTCAATTTCCGCCCCAGCGTGGATGTGTCGCAGGGGGAGGAGCAGTTCGAGGCCGAATCCACCCACGAACGTTTTGTAGATATCAAGTGCTACAGCCACCTGGTTCAATTTGACGCGACCATCGTGTTTCTCCCGTTCCCCGGCGATGATATACGGGGCACCGATGCGTTTGGCCAGAGGGATGCGCAGGGCATGGAGATAGAGGTGGCACCCCAAACAGGGGGTGTAAAATCCAAATTGGTTGATAAGATAGGAGATAGACCTTCCGCATAAGGACCACCAGAAGCGAGGGGCCCCGAGGAAGATCGGTTCGTATACCGTGATATTGCGTTCCCGCAATCTCTCAGCCACGAGGCGACATTTTTGAATGGCGTTCTCCCAGTTGCCAAACTCGGTACCGGTATAGGCGATGGTAGGGAGAATGGCTTGTATCGGATGTTGCTCGGTAGCGATGAGGAGCGCCGCAATGCTGTCTCTGCCCGCAATCTCACCAAGGGTCACATGCTCCGTATCCTTAAGCCCCTCGATCACACTGGGAGGGAGGAGCCAGTCCGGGAAGGAGGTGATGAGTGCAGGTTTTTGCCACAGGAACGCACGTACTTTATCCAGATCCACCCCTACTCTCCATCCAAGGTTAATGGCTGATAGTGGCCTGGATAGTATGGTTGATCACCAGGGGTATCCATAAGGCCCTTCATTTTGGCACGATCGAGGAAGTTCAGGATAAGATACATGAGTTCTTTGCCCCGGACGATCCCTAATCCACCGATGGCACAGTCGACCTCATTGAACGCCTTTACCGCATCCCTCCGAGGATATCTCCCCACCATGGTGAGGGGCACGGTCTCGCCGCTATGGATCATGGCGCCACCGCTTGGTGTAGCGTGATCTGCGGTGACCACCAGAAGGGTTTCAGGGTCAGGGATTATCTCGTGGATCACTACGTCCATGGCACGATCCAAAGACTCTATCGTCTCCTTCTTGTAGTGAGGGTCTTTGGTATGGGCTGCTTCGTCAGCCATCTTGGTATGGACATGGACAAAGTCGTAGTCTCTTGCCTCATGGGCCAACCGCAACCGCTCCCTGAGATCCCTTTCTGGGTTGCTGCTGTCCCGCGCCTTTATCACATCCATTCCGAGTTCCCCGCACAATCCCCAATAGATGGGGCCCGACGAGATGGAGAGTCCTTTGAAGCCCCATCGTTCAAAGAAGGGCGCAACTGACCGCTTTCTGCCGGCCCGTTGAGCCGCCAGGAAGTTTATCGGGGGGAGGTCTTTCTTTTGACGCTTGATATTGAGGGGATGGGAGCAGAGCTCCTGATAGATCCAGCGGAGATAGTGGTTCAGTACTCTGGCTGTCTTGCGCGCTTCAGGGCTGGCGTCAAGGGGTTGTACACTGATCAAGGGGCGCCCCTCATAGATGGGGTTGCTGTCAGTAATGGCAGGGGAGACCTCACCTGAGATGATCAGAAAACCGTCTCCTTTTCGAGAGGATACAAATCGGATGGTTATATCCTCTGTCGTGTAATTGTCCACCACCTCCTGGAGGGCGATGAACTCAGCATCAATGAGGGCCGGCCACTCCTTGACCAGGACGAGCCCCTTGTTTTCTTCCTTGACGCTGCAAAAGTGGCAGAGGAGGGCGACCTCCTTTTCGTCTATTGCTACGTCATTACCCACCGCCTCGAGGTATCCCCGACCCGGAAACTCCTCCAGCTCGTAGCCGAATATCAGAAAGTGGGCGATTTCGCTGGACAGTGGGACACCCTGTAGGTACGGGTGGTAGAGACCGTTCATCCCGATGGTGGCGAGATGATCGAGATGGGGGGTGTGGGCTGTCTGGAGGGGGGTCTGGTCGTTTAAGACGCTGTGGGCCCTGTCGCCAAGGCCGTCCAAGATCACCAGGATGCATCTCACTATGCCCCCCCTTGTTTTGAGACCGGCTGTCTTTAATACTCTTGACGCCGCATTGTTTCTACGTTCGCTTACATCTTAATATTGATCTCGTAACTGCCTACCCCCACCTTGTCGGCCAACCCCGTTTGCCATACCAGGTCCATGACCTTGGGCCTCGCGTGGGCAGGGACCATGAGGATGAGCTTCGCACCAAGCCCGGTGAGGTCCTTCCAGCGTTCGGCCCTCTCCGGGGTGAGGCTTTCCTCCGTCTCCACCTCCATGATGGCGAGTACTATGCCGTGGTTGGCCAGGATGAGGTCCGGATAGTGACCGTTGAATTCGTGTTTCTTGTCTTCCTGATAGTTCGCCAGGATCTCCTTGTAGTCCCTCGCCAGCCTCTTCTGCAGATACGAAATCAGCCAGTCGTGGAAGAACTCCTCTCTCCTCATCGCCGTCCCCTCCCATTTCCCCGAACGTTGCCTCATTGTAGCAACAAAAAGGGGTAGTAACAAGGGTGAGATTCCACTCCTGGGGGGTCCTTGTCCGGTATGGAACGACGCTCCCGAGAGGTGTGCAGATAAATTAGACCAATCGAAATATTTATTGATCGATACCGGTATCGAGAGGGTATTATGTGCCGTTTTTCGCTATGAAAATCCATCTCAGGGTGTTGATGCTCCCCTTTCTTACCCCAATATGAGGACTATGGAGGGTATTTCGTTAAATTAATGCTTGACAAATTCATCAGAGTTCTAATAAGATGCCTTTATTTTTAAGGCTCTAGAGGAGTGAGATCCAGAATTTACCTGCGTTTTTAGGGTACATAAGATTTTTAAAGAGGGGGGGTGAGAGGTGAAAGAGACAAATGAAGCGCTGTTGAATGTACCGGAGGTTTCCTAATCCAACAAAACAAAAAGAAAGGAGAGTTGTATGAAGCGATTTCTTATTATCTCAGTGGTTCTCTTTATGGTGGTTGCCCTCGGTGGGATCGCTGCCTTTGCGGCAGAGGTAAAAGACCCGATAGGGGTCGTGAAGATCAAACCAGGCGAACCCGTACACATCGCCGCGTGGATGGTCGTCGCAGGACCTGACTCCTCATTGGGTACGGACACCAAGCGTGGCGTTGAGCTCGCCATTGACGAAAAGGGCGGCAAACTCCTCGGCCATCCCATCAAACTGAGCGTTCAAGACACGGGCTGCAACCCCGAGGGTGGACAGGCGGCCGCAACCAAACTCGCCTCAGACCCCACGATTGTGGCAGCCATTGGCTCCAACTGCTCCAGCGAGGCCAAACCTGGTGTGCCCATTCTGTGGAAAGCGGGCATGGTGACGGTATCGCCATCGAACACCGCACCATATCTCACAGACCCGAAGCGCGGACCGGACTATGAGGGTTACCTGCGTACATGCCACAATGACAAGATCCAGGGGGCTGTCGCGGCAAGATTCGTCTATAATCAGTTAAAGCTCAGAAAGGTTGCAACCATCCACGATGGAAGCGTCTATGCAGAGCAACTCCAGGCGGTCTTTGCCGATACCTTTAGGAAGTTGGGCGGCACCGTTACTTCTCAGGAGGCGGTTGCGCCTACTGATACGGAAATGCGCTCCGTGTTGACCAAGATCGCAACGGCAAAGCCTGATGCTATCTACTATCCCATCTTCATCGCAGCAGGCGGACATATCACACGGCAGGCTAAAGAGGTGGCAGGTCTTGAGAAGACCGTGTTGATCAGCGCAGACGGGACCTTTTCGCCCGACTTCATAAAGGCCGCAGGGGAGGCGGCAGTGGGAATGTACCACTCCAGCCCTGACTTCTCGGCCTTTGGTGCTGGATATAAGGCCTTCTTGGCTAACCATCAGAAAAAATATGGCGAAAAGCCGATTGCCCCGTTCCATGCCCATGCCTACGATGCGACCATGATGGTCCTCACGGCCATTGAGAAGGTCGCCAAGAAGGATCCGGACGGCACACTCTACATCGGTCGCAAGGCCCTGAGGGATGCGTTGTACGCTACCAAGGACTTCAAGGGCTTGACCGGGAACCTTGTGTGTGATAAGTATGGCGACTGCGCAGACCCGAATATTGCGATCTATCAGATGCAGGCTGAAAACGTGAAGAAATTGGTAACTCCTGATACGCCAATCTGGAAACCGTAATTTCTAGCTTGACAGAAACCCCAATTTCACATAGGGAAATTGGGGTTTCTGTTATTCTTAAAGTTTAGGCGGGAGGATCTTATGCTGGAACGGATACGAGCGAGGATTACACCCACCGATATTGTCATGTGGTTGATTGGTGGGGGACTTTTGACTATGATCATCTGGGGATCCATAGCGACCCTGACTGCTGGCGTCTACACCGCCCGCCACTGGTTTGATTTCACCATTAACGGTCTGGCCCAGGGGTGTATCTATGCCCTCATCGCTATGGGATACACCCTGGTCTATGGTGTCTTGCGGATGATCAATTTTGCCCACGGCGAAGTCTTCATGAGCGGCCCTTTCACCGCCTATTTTGTTGCGGCGGCCTTTTACAGATCCGGGCTCCTCGAACGCCAGCCCATTGTCAGTTTACTCGTCGTCTTCATCGTTGCCATGATCATATCAAGCATGATCGCCTTCTTTCTTGAGCGGGTTGCGTACCGACCCCTGAGAGGTGCCCCTCGTCTGATTCCCCTCATCACGGCCATCGGTGCCTCCTTCTTTCTGCAATATGCCTTTCGCGGGCTCTATGGATCCGGTTTTCAGGCCTATCCCGACGTTAAGATCCTTGAGGGCCATTGGGTTTTTGGGGCATTTCGAATTCTGCGGATTCAGGCCGTCGTGATCGTAGCTACGGGGCTGCTGTTGGCCGCCCTCTACTCCTTTATCCAGCGCACCCGCGTCGGCAAGGCGATCCGGGCCGTGTCCGAGGACAAAGAGGCCGCCTCGCTGATGGGCATTGATGTTGATAGGATGATCTCCACCACCTTCGTTATCGGCGGATTGGCCGCCGGGGCCGCCGGTGTTTTCTACGCCTTGATGTTCAAGCAGGTCTACTTTTTCATGGGGTTTATCCCGGGAATCAAGGCCTTCACGGCAGCGGTGCTTGGGGGTATCGGCAACATCCCCGGGGCGATGCTGGGCGGCATCTTCCTGGGCCTCATCGAAGCGATTGGGCCAAGCCTCTTTCTGGATGGTCTGGGGATTGTAGCGCCGTACCAGCTCAAGGATGCGATTGCCTTCACCATGCTCGTACTTGTGCTCATCTTTCGGCCCACAGGCATTCTTGGAGAGCGTCTTGCGGTAAAGAAGGCATAAAAAATAAAAAGGAGAACAGAGCAGATGGAACGGATTCGCTCTCTATGGCAGCAGGGGGTAAAGGTTGGGTTGATCGGCGGCGTCGTCGCACTCAGTTTGGCCCTCATGGGGATGGTGGAGACCTTTGGCCAGCGGGATATTCTCTATAATGTCGTC
>CAYQOD010000003.1:0-23980 GCA_964419065.1 uncultured Thermodesulfobacteriota bacterium
GGTAGCGTAACCTCAATTTTAGGCTGGTCCGTCTCTATAGGGAATCTAGTCGGTGCCATGGTATATACTCCTTTCTTTGACCTAGTTATAATGCACCCTTAAATAGATCATCTGATTTAAGAGCGATGGTAGATGGATCGCTGTTTCTCCTACCGAATAGACATGGTCTCTTAACCCCAAATGCCCCGGAGTTTAAAAGGCCCAAGACCACCGTTGCCTCATTCTTCATGATGACTCCACCGGTATTTCACAATCGTGCGCCCGCCGAAGGCTTGGGAGTTGCTTGCGTCCAGTTTCACGGTGGCCTCGTCGCCGGGGATCGTCACCGACTGGTCTTGGCCAGCCTTGGCGATAGGTGGTTGGACGACGACCTCAGAGAGCTCCCGGGCTGCCTCTGATACCTCACCCTGCCGGGTCAGGAGGATATCAAATCCTCCCCCCGCATGCAAAGAAGACAAGAGGGCATTAACGGCCTCTTGGTAGGCATGAAACTGTGGTGTCACCACCACTGCCGGGTATGCAGCCCCAATTTCCTGCCCCACATCTTGCTCAATGGCGGCGATGGCGGCGAGTACGTCCGGTACCTGCCCGAGACGCAGGGCCTTCATCCGGGCCAGTATCTCCACGGTCAAGGCTGCGTGGCGAACATCATGTGCCGATGGGATAGGATAACGATTGGCAAGTGCGGCAAAATCACGTCTCCCATCCTGCATGACCATGATGATCCTCTCCTGCGTGTCGGGTGACGGCGATGGTTCGGCTACACCCACTGATCCGGCCCATACCACGAAGCGTCGGTCGATTTCGTTCCCCTTGGGGTTGCTGGGATCAGCGGGATCAGTCACGGCGGCCACACCCGGTTGAAGGTCGATGCGGGCAAGCTCTAAGGCCGTTATGTTGTCCGGAAGGGTTGTCGTTATATCCAGACGCGCCCGTTCAGTGATGCGGGTATTGCCGCTGTAGTCTCCTATCTCTACGTTCACGACCTCATCGGTCTCCACCTCTTCGTACCGGAGGCGGATATACACGAGCTTCGGCAGAGTAAGTCCTGTCGGGTCTATGGTGAGCGTGCGACTCTCACCGAGCAAAATTTCATTTCCGCTGCCGTCGATGGCCGCACCGGGCCGCACCTCGATATTCAGTCCGCCGGCCGCCCGCACCTGCAGCCCCGTGGCTACGCCTTGTATGATCCCCGGCGTGTGCATCCCCCGGTTGTGGAGCTTGAGCTTCTCTTTGTGGTATTCCTGCTCCGTCTTCCAGTCATCGGCCGTTGTGAAAAAGCCTTTAAAGTAGTGCATTCGTTTGAATTCCCTGATATCGGTCATTGTCGCTCCTTTCTGAATATCAGCCGACGATGGTGTCGACGCTGATGGTTGAATGTATTTCTATTTGCATAGGTTGGAATAAATCCTCCTTTTTCTCCGTAATGAGTCTAATGAAACAAAGGGTATGGGCAGGCTTTTCCAAATCAACGATGGCCCGTACTTTCTCGACCTTGATCTCCCCCTTGTTGTCCGGAGATACCCTCACGATGATGATAAAACGGTACGGCATCTCCACTTCATCAATGAACACCGTGTCCCCTGCGAACTCGGCAGACACCAATTCTCCTCCTGCGCGGGGCGTGCCGGTGAGCATGTAGCGGTCGTCGATCAATCCATCCCGTCGCACAACCGTCGCATTCTCGTGGACCCGCTGTTGTGGGATCGGGTCATCCGACGGGAGGTAATGTACAGTCACCTGTCTTTCTGCTATGTCAATATCGACCCGTCGCACCCGGTCGGACCGATAGTAGTAAGCTGTGTCGGACGGGGCATCTTCGGTCACCACATAGTAATCGTAGTAGTGGGGTGGTAACTGGTGTTCGAAGGCAAACGATGCAAAATCGACCGGCGGATTGAGGACGCCGAGTTGTGAGGCGACGCCGATCTGCATTCCGCCGGGCCAGCAACACTCACGGATCTCCGGCTCAACGCCGGTGTATATCCGCAGATACTCCGTAAGCCCTGATACGGTCCCCCGACGTTTGTAGAGATCGACCGCTTTCTTGATAAGCTCGCGACGCCGTGCCTCAGGCCAATCTTCATCGAGGACAAGGGCCACCCACGTCGCCAGCCACGGGAGGAAATCGCTGTAGGCCGTTGCAGGATCGAAGTAGTGCTCGATGATATGATCAAGGCAGGTACTGAACTCATTCAGCACATCCTCAAAGGGGCGCAGCAAAGCAGGTACGAAGGGGTTAGCCGGATTATCCGGGTCTTCCCGGAAAATGGCCGGCAGATAGTCAATGAGCGATATCCTGTTCGGATCAGTCATGGTATCCTCGATCTCTCACCGGGGGGGCACGGCCTTGATCGTGCTCGCCGCACTGTCAAAAAAGACGAGATTGTTCGGGGGAATCTCAATCCTGTCACGCGGCTCGGACCAGTAGTGGTCGTCTCTGCTCTCTCTCAGACTGAGCGATTTCACATGGTCAACCCCTGTCACCCCTTCGAGGAGCGCAGAGACCTCCGAGACATATACGTCCCTGCCGAAAGGCCACCCCCCTCCATCGGGGTGCACTGGTTGGAAAAAGTCGCTGAGGGCCTGCTGCACCCTGTTCTCTAGATCCTCCAGTTGGCTCGGATCGACACCGGGGCTGCTCTGCACCACGGCATCTATTGCCACGCACGTGTACGAAGGCCCGACTACGTGAACTCTGCAGGTGATCAGCCGCCTCTCATCGAGGAATTCCTTTACCTCCTCGAGGAGGGTGGGTGGTGGAAACGGCTTCTGTTCATCTGTGTTAGGGACAACGTCGGGGTCAGGGACGATGATGACGCTCACGTGGCCCGCCCTGTTTTGTTCGATCCTCTCCCCGTCGAGAACCATATCAGCGAGGCACCGTGTTCGAGCGATGGAGGAGGAGAACTGATTGGTGACCAGCGCCTCGAAGTCCTCGGTAGTAATGGCCCGCCAACGCCCCTTGAGGTCGGCGATCACCCCCGCCCGGGCATCGTCGAGGGACACAGTTGTGGGATCGATGCTCAGCGACGGCCCGAGCAGTTGAAGGAAGCACCAGTGGCTCGCTTCCGGGACTCGATCGGCACGGTAGATAAGAGTCTCTGCCACGAAGGCAAAAAGCTCGATGAGGGTGATTCCCGGGTCTGAGAAATTGTGATCGGTCCACTCCGGACAGTAGCGGGGGATGAGTGCGCGTAGCTCATCCACGAGGTCGGCGAACCGCCGGTCATCCAGGTTCGGCATCGGTATGGGCATGATCTCACTCCTCCAGAATCATCTCGATACGATGGGCCCCCGACCAGATGAGGTGACCCTCAGGCACGGCGACGCTATCATGAACCTCCACCGCCGTGACAATGCGGAAGAGATCGGGGAGGTGTTGCCCGCTGGAAGCGATACAGAGGATGTCGTCCTCCTGGAACCCCTGTACCGTCACACCGATGATCTCCCCATTGGTCGCTCCATCCGTAATCCAGGCTGCAAGCGGCAATCGGAGTCGCTGGTCGACAGACATGAGGGCTAGCTCCGAGAGGGGCGGGAATGTCTCTCCTGTGCCGCACGGGAGCTCGAACATGAGACCCCCTCCTTCTCGGAGTGAGGTTATCGTCATCCCCTTCTTCACCACAGTGTTGTCGGCATCGACGATGTTCACCCGGTCCCCTGACTTGAAACCGTAGACAGGGATGTTCCATTTCTCCTCGCCCGCCGCAGGTGGCTCAAGGTGTTCTGCGAGGAGGAGTCTGATTCGATTATCGAACGTGCTGATCTGGCTCCCCTTCCGCACTGGGACGAGTATGGTCACCCCTGGCACGAGGGCAATGGTGATGAGTTGCTGCTGGATCGACCCTGTCAGGGAGAGGGCAGCCACGTGGTCCACGTCTGGCACCGCCTCGATCTCAGCGTAGACTTCAGACAGGAACACATTACGCCCCAGTTCCCACCCCTGCCGCTCGGCCCCCCCGGTGAGGGGGTGGAAAAATTGATTGAGCCGCTCCAGAATGGCGAGCTTGACCTCATCGGCCTTCTCCATACGCTGAGGCACGACCCGGGCATCCACCCGTGCCTCGACATACTCGGGCCCTCTGACGACGATACTCCGGGCCCCCTTCAGGTTGACAAGGGCGCGGGCATCAAGGTACCTCTGCACGTGGCGTAGGAGGGCCGGCGTGGGATACGGACGCGTGTCAGAACCTGTGGGGATGATCACTACTGTCACCCACCCTTCACGGGTGAGACCGTTCACGTCGCGCGTTGGGTAACACCATGCCTTGGCGACCTCACCGCTTGCATCTCTCGCGAGCCAGACGAAGTCCTCGGACGTGACCGCGCGGTCCCGGTGTTTGAGGGTCTGTGGCCCTCGCATCCGAACCTTCTCCACGGTCTCGGCATCAGAGCCGCCGGCCGCTGTCTCGGGGTTTGACACCCCCTTGATGGCGGTGAGAGGGCCCGTTGGATTGCGGACCAGGACGATCTCTCCGGACGGGACATTCCCTGCGCCGCCAAGATTCGTGCGGTAACGGGCCGCCTTCACGTTATCGAGCCCTACGGGAGGGATCTTCCCCCGCTTCCCGTCGCCGAAACGTATCCGGCCATTAACCAGATCGAGCATGAAGTGACGGTCGGCATTGGTTGAATGGTAAAAATCAGTCACGGGCAGCCAGCGCACCCAGACGCCGCGCTCGGCCGAAATGGTCAGGGGGAACTCGTCGAGATCGTTCGCTTCGTCCAACTGCTCCAGCTCATACCGGAGGTGCTCCAGTTCTTCAGCAGGAGGCATGTCGGTCTCCCGTACGTAGAGCCGGATGTCGGGAAGAATGGGGGGGCGGAGGAGCGGGAAGATTTGCCCAGTCTTGCCCGTGCTCGACCCCACCACCTCGTCCTGGATGGTGAGGGAGTTCATGGCCGAAACGGTGTTGATCCGAATCGTCCTGAGGAAGGGGGTTGCCAGTGCCTGCTTCGGCCCCTTTTTGGGTGTGCTCACCTTTCGCCAGATGTACTGTTTGATCTCCCGGCCCGAGCAGGCCGTAGATCCTAATGCGTCAAGCTCTACGGTTGCCTCGTCGTTCTGAGTAACGACTACTTGATCAAGACCCGCATTGGCCACGGGACGGTTGGAAGCGAACAGTCGCCAGCTGTATCGTGTGATGGGGGATTGCGGATCTATGGCCTGTGATTGTGAGGCGTCCAGCGTGATCGTCGCCTCGCCGTCTTTGGCAACGACCTGTTGATCGTTTCCGGCATTTGCCAGCGGGGCCAACCGCCATTTGTACAGGCTGATGGTTTGGCCGCCGAAGGCCCGGGAACCTAAGGCATCGAGGGTAATGGTAACCTCGCTGTCGGTGGTCGTGAAGGGATCCTTGTAGTCACCGGCATCAGCCACCGGCGGATAGTGAGGGCAGGCTCGCAGCCAGTAGGCGCTCTGACCGAACTCGGTGCTCTTCCCCTGGTCTTTCACGCCGTAAAACCCAATGTACCCCCGCCGGCTCAACCCCTCGCTCCCGTCCGAGACCAGCAACGGTTTCCAGTTTCCTTTGTCATCCCCGTACTCCCAGAACACGGGGGGGAGCTTTTCATCCCCCATCCGCACCTCATCCATATCGACAAGGAGTTCAATCCACTCTCCCCCCGGAAAGGGGGCACCGAAACCTACGTACAGGGTGGGAAAATCGCAATCACTGCTGAAGGGGGTGATGTCTTGGTTGGCATTGAGTTCTGCGGCGTGGTCTCGCAGAAACCCATCAACGCTGCTTCTGCACTCCTGAGACCTTTTATCAGTACCAACGACATTGAAGCCCTCGTAGGAGATCGTAAGCCCCTTCACGAAGGGGGGAAAGATCCGGGGCACTTGCAGGAGGTCTGCGGAGTCGGGTCCGTATCCCCCGGCCGTGACCCGGGCCCTGAGCCACAACCCTTCTTGGTCACCCACCTTCACCGTGGCAAACGCCGGATGGGGGTCGTCTGCGCCGGGGATAATAAATCTGATCGTTTTTTCACCGCTCGCGGTCAATGCCTTGGTGTCATCGGCAAAGCTGAGGATGGCGCTCGAGATTCCTGCCGCGCTGCTCACCCCGAGCACCTGCCAGCCGCCGGCATGGGCGTAGGCCCACTCAATTCGAAGGTCATCAAGTTCTTGGCTCGTTTTCCCGACTGGGACCCCTTCAAGATCCAAGGTGATCTCCACCGTCGCCCCAGTCTTGGAAAATGCCTCATCCATTCGGATATAGAAGGCATCGAGCCTCCCCGGCCTCTGGCCAAGGGGGAAGAACTCTCCACCAGGCTGCAATGGCACAAAAGCAGAGCCGGCATGTATGGCGCTGAAGGCAGCATCAGCCATTATTCCCGTCACGCTGGGGATGTTTATCATTTTTTTCCCGCTGATGCTTTTTATGATTGGCAGGTGTCCTCGCGCGTTACCGCCGATGAGCCGGCATTGGAGGTGAACGTTTTTCCCCTTTTCGATCTCGTGTGGGAGGAGTTCCGGCAGCTGAGTGAACTGCACAGCACCATCTGTGCTGAAGCCCGCGGTCCCATCTTCAACCCCCCCTTCAGGTAGCTTTTGCCAGGTTGTGCCGTCAAAATAGAGCCACTGGAGCTGCCAGCCGTCTTCCTCGGGATCTCCGGGCTGAGAAAAGGCGAAGGTCAGGGTGACTGTGGCGTTTTCCCGGCTGGTTGCGTCAGGAAGGGCGAAAAGCTCTTCATCTCCGAGGTAGAGGGCCCGCTCGCGCTCCATGTCCCCCTGGAACGCAGCAAAAGAACCGGCGCTCTCTCCCGTCGCGATCATGGTCCGGTCGCTGCTACGGACCGGATCAACGACCATGCACGTCTCAAGGGAGACCTTAACGACAGTCAGGTCATCCTGGGTCTCAAAGATGATCTCAGGATGTGTCTCCGTTTGTTTTGCCGATACCTGGGTGCCTGGAGCGACGCGGATGACTTCCGGTGCGTCCTTGGCAGGGGAAAAGGTAATGTCGGTCGTGGCAGGACGGGGCGAGAGGAGGTCAACCCCCGCTTCCTCCAGGAAGGCACGGAAGTGCTTCTCGGGGATTTGGTTGATACGGGCAATGACGATTTCGGCGAGGCGGCCGAAGAGAGAAATGAGGGCCTCGCCGGTTCGAGGGGGAAAGACAGTCCGCATCTCCCATTCCTTGTGCCAGTCAAGCTCTTCCCACAATCTCTCTTTGATGGTGGCGACGATCTTTTCGACGCTCGTTTCATCATATATGAGCGGCGTGTTGCTGCTCATTTCCGATCCTCCCTTTCGAGATTACAACCTTCGGATCGTATTTCTTCTGACCGAGGTGTTTTTTCACTCGGCCCTCGTTTTTTGGGTCACGTGGTCCTGTTTCTCGGCCTGGGTCACGGGTGTTGAGGTGGACATGGAATACCGGTCGATATGGACGTGGCTGTTAAAGAAGTCGATGAAGTTGTCCTTCACCAGAGAAGCCGGCTCGGCCGCACTTCCCAGCCTGATGTCGGAGCTGTCGATCGCCACGCCGGACGGAGCGGCAATCGTCACCTTCCCGTCACCGATAAGGATCGTGCCGTTGTTGATGGTGATGACACCGTCATTGATGACCATGCTCCCTCCGTTAATCTGGACAATCAACGTTCTTTGTTTCGCGTCGAAGGTAAGCAGGTCGCCGCCGTCGTCTGCGATCGTCATTATGCCGGCCCCCTCGTCAAGGGTCACGGTGTGGCCGCTTAAGTTTCTCACGGAAATCCTCTGGGCGCTCATCGCTGTGCCTCACCCCTCTCCAGGTAGAACGGATAGACAAGATTGAAACGGCTGTCGGTTGCCTTGATCTGGTAGTGAATCGTGATCAGGATGACGGCAGGGTCGTTCTGATCCGGCTCCACCATGACCTCCAGAAGATTGATGCGCGGTTCCCATCGTTTTAAGGCCTCTTCCACGTGGAAACGCACGAGACCGGCGGTGCGTGTATTGTTCGGTGCAAAGACATAGTTGTAGATGCCGCAGCCGAAGTCGAGGTGCATCAGCCGCTCGCCGGGCGCGGTGCTCAGAATGATCCAGATGGCCTCGGCAATGTCCTGCTCGTCACGCGAAAGGGCGATCTCCTTTAGCTCATTGAGCTCTACAGGAAACTTCCACCCTGTACCGAGGAATTCCTCTCCCATGTCAGGCCCCCTTGGTGAAGATCGTGCTCTGGGTCCCGGGGATCGCCGGGACCGTCGGCGGTGAGGTGGGTGCACCGAGGTTCCCCACGTGGAAGTGGGTGTTGAAGATGGTCAGCATGGTCTCGTTGACCAGACTGAGGGAGGCCCCGGTCCCAAGCTTCACGCTCGGACTGTCGATGGTGACGCCCGCCGGGGCGGAGAGCGTGGCGCTTCCGGTGACGGTGATAGTCAGGTTTCCCCCCACTTTCTGCTCCGCGTTCCCCTTGGCCTCAACGGTGATACTGTTGGCGTTGGCGTCGAAGACCAGCTTGTTACCTGACTTATCAGTTACGGTGACCGTCCCGCCGGCGTCGTCGAGGGATACCGAATGTCCGGCCGTGGTCTTGAGCTCGATCTTGCCAGTGTCGTTGGCGTCGTCGAGGGTCAATTCATGCCCCCCCTGGCTCTTGACAACGACCTTCGCCTTCTTGTCGTTGGCGTCGTCGTCAAAGCTGATCGTGTGTCCGCTGCGGGAATGGATGGCGCGGATGTGGTTCTTTCCCCCCGAGTCCATGGCCTCGGGAGGGGGATCGTCCCTGTTCCACAGGGAGCCGAGGACGAAGGGGCGATTTGGGTCGCCGTGCTCGAAGGCCACCAGGACCTCGTCATCTACCTCCGGGATGAAGAAGCTTCCCCGTTTTCCTCCTGCCATAAGGGTGGCCACGCGCGCCCAAAAACTGTGTGCCCGGTCGTCGTTGCCGGTGACTGAGACTGTCTCGCTCTGACTTGCCAGCCAGGGAAAGTCCACTTTGACCCTGCCGAGGTTATCGGGGTCTTTGATGTCGCGCACAATACCAACCACCACCCCATAGATTCTCCCCTGCTCGTAGGCCCCCCCGTTGGCGCGCCGTATCAGTTCGACGATGCTCATCTGCCGTTCCTCTTCACCTCAAAGGTGGTGTGATACCCGCTGCTATCGATGGTATGGGTCGCCGAAGTCACATAGTAGTTGCCGCTGAAGCGTGCCCCAATCCCCTTAATTTGGATCACCGCCCTGGCCCTGAGCTGCGGGTTGCCGTTGCATGCGCCGCTGCCGGTGATGAACTCCAGTGAGCTTGCCTCGAGTTTTGCCACTGCCACCTCCTTCGCCTCCTGCGGAGACGTCACGTCATGGTCTTCTGCGATGATCTCGTTTTTACTGGCCACCTCCTCCGCTATTTGAGAAGCGGTCTTTGCGCCCAGTTTTCCCCGCTCGTCGCCCGGTCCGGCGCTACCCTCGACAGGTGCCTTTCCCCGGCCGCAGGAGGTTTGAGATGCCCGCACCTTAACGTGGGTGATTTTTTTATAGGTAGAAAGGGTCGGTGTGAAGCTTTTCAGGTCTCTTCCCCACTCGAGTGTGAGGTTTGGTCCTGGCTTCGTGATATAGCCTGGTTTCTGAAAAAGGAGGGTCTTTTTCGTCACCGCGAACTCGTAACCGATCCGCTCTGCCCGTTTCCTGAGAAAGTCGGCATACGTGCCGGTTTCCGACGTGACAAGGGGGTATTTGACATTGGTGGGATCGGGCTTACAGTCCAGATCGACCAGTTGGGCGATCTCCTGGGCGATCTCGCTGTCCTTCTTGTCTCGAAACGACCGGGCGTCACTTTGCTTCAAGAGTCTCTTGAAGAGGCCCTGCCCTCGCACGGTGAGCGTGGGGGTGCCGTTCTGAGGGAAGGTGGGGTTCACCGCCGTAATCAACCCCAGGAAGCTTACGGCCGCGCCTCCCCGGTAACCGATCTCAATCTTGACTTCGTTCTCCTCCTTAAAGGTATCGCTGTCCATCCAGACAAGCTGTCCCCCGCCAGCAAACCGGCCGGGGTCCGGATGTCTGTCTCGTACTGTAAAGGAAAAACTATCTGACATAGTATTGGACTCCGTCATGGTCACAGACTGGACGCTGATGGTAGAGCCGTGTTCAAGTTTAACCCCGCCGACGGTGATCGTGAAGGTCGGGACGTAGGTCTGTGCTCCATTCATGATCACGCTCCCTCGTCTTACTCGATCGCCGGGATCACGAGTAGATACCCCGGTTCCAGGTTCAGCGGATTATTCATGTTATTTGCCTCTGCAATCGGCCGCCAGTTCCTGGGGTCGCCATAAAACCTTCCCGCGATGCCGCTTAAGGTGTCCCGGCGGCGAACGACATACTGTTTAATAAAGTTGGCCGACTGCATCGAGCGGAACTGCTCGTTTGCTTCGAAAAATTCCTTAAAGGAGACGTCCACTGTGGCCCGGGCAGGGATGCCGCTCGCGAAAAAGAGCGTGAAGCGCTGTTCAGCACGCTCCAGGACCCCGCAAAAATTCAGTTTTCCCCACGAGAAGAGGCAGACAGGAGGGGCATGCAGATCCGGATCAATAGTAAGGAGTTGGATCACCTGCCTTGTGTAATCCCGTACATCGCTCCCCTGTTCGTAGGTATCGAAGAAGAGTTGCATGGAGAGGGTCCGGGCGTTTCCCTTCACGAATTGCAGGGGCGGCCCACCCAGTCCGGGTATGGCGACCTCGGCGAACTGGTTCGACGCGGAGAGACGATACTCGTTCGGGTTAAAAAGGACCTCAATGGGATTTCCTTCCGGAGTGTTGCTTTGCAAGTTGTAGCGTTGGATAGTTGCCTTTTCCAGCTGCATGGCGTTTTTTCCTTAAAGCCCCCGATTTTCCTTCTCAACGATAAGGCGGCGTTCAATGATGGTGTAGACCTGGTCTGCCAGTCGCTCCAGGTCAAGACCTTCCAGGCCGGGCTGGTCTACGCCCGGCGGTGGGGACCCACCGATATCCTGCGGTAACGTAGCACGTAGCGATCCTGCCATAGGCGTACCACCACCCGACGCGCCTGCTGATGCTCGCTGTAAGATGCCCCCCGGCGCACCAGGGGCGACCAACCACCGCTGAGCCCATGGTGCCTCCTCTCTTCTCGCCCCTGCGCTGCCGTAGTCCACGGCTCTGGCCAGGGGCATCTCGAGCCTTGGCGGATGAAATTCGTCCCCCGCGTGAACTCCACTGCTAAACACCCCCGCCCTCTGCGCCGTCAACCATGAGGGGGCTGTGACCGGCTGCATCCAGGGTACCTCTGGATAAGCATCTCCCCAGATATCGGGCTTCAGGCGAGCTGTCGCATCGTCTACGCGACGCTGCAGGGAGATAGCCTTCAGGCTGCTGATGCCGGTAGCACCAAACGGTGCGGCTTGTACTCGGGATGCCAACTGCCGGCTTTCTGCTACTGGTTGTGACTGCAGGGTGCCTGTGTCCGCAAAAAAAGGCTGTGCCCCTGGCATGGTCAGTGGCCCACGCCAGGCCAGTTCAAACGGGCCACCCACATAGCGGCGCACGATAGACGCGCCGAGGTCGCGGCCACCGGCGGTCGCCGCACTCTCAGTCGCTGCAGTGGACCGCTCCGCCTGGGATGAAGGTTCGGATGAGGCAGGGTGCCCCTGTACAGCCGGATCACTGAGACCACCTTGACCGCTCGCCACAGGTGTGGTCGTCCTTGTTTCCATCGTCTGATATCCTGCCTTGTACTGCAGAGATCGCTCGATAGGACTGCTCATGTGACGCTGCAGGATAGAGGGTCCCAGGCCGCCAGCGCTGGCAGTGGCTGACGACGTCATTCCATCTTCGTTTATCGACGGGTCTGCTCCAGCTGACGGCTGAACTGACAGCGGCGATGCCTCAGATCGATCGTCGTCCCTCTCCTGGTCCGCTGACCCCGCTGGTTTGGGTACAAGGGGCTGTTCCTGCACGGTTTGCCCTGCAGAAGCCTCTGTCTCTGCAGGGCGTCGCAGGGTAGCTCTCCTTGGGCTCTTGGGACCGACCCGCATCTCGACTGCGGAGTGCTGTACAGCACGTCCTGCCGGCCCGCTTACGTGGCGCTGCACGATGCCTGCCCCCCGGCTGTCGGTGTCGATGGCTGCAGGTGTCGTGATCTCACCTTCAGTTTCGGATCGTCCCACCTCAATCGTCGAACCGGTTGATGGTTGTCCCATTCCTGTTGAGCGATCAGCCTTCCTAGGACCTTCTCCGAACATGAACCCGGATGGCGCTCCCCTGGGCTGAACATCCCGCTGTATGCCAGGTCCCGAAGATGGGACGACCTGTGTCCTGGGCAAACGCTGTACCTCGCTGCCGGGCACATGCAGTGACGGCGTGTCTTCATCTGATGGCGAAACAGACCACTGAACAGAGGGCATCGCCGGCCAGGCGTGCGTGATATGAGCGTCCTTCAGCGACCAACGTCGCCGCACGTCAGCCAGGAGCGGCAGCCGGCTTGCGCCAAACTGGGTCGCGTATCTGGCTCGCTGCAACACGCTATCCAGCGTGATGACTCCTGGCGAGCTGCCATAGTGATCCCAGATGCGCTGTGCCAACTTCGAATCCCCAGCCGGATTCTCTTCCGCGTCCGTGAGGGAGGCTGAAGGTGCTCGATGCTGCGATTTGTCTTTTTCGCCCATAGCTCACAACAACTGCGTTGACGCGCCGGTGATACCTCGTGTCGCTGAAACCAGGCTACTCAGCGTCGGTTTGGATATGCCCTTATGCACCAGTTCCACCGCCTCCATGGCTACGGTGCCGGACCCGGCATTGAGGTCCGGCCCGCTCCACTTCACCGGGCAGGCCCCCATAAAATCCCACCACATGGCTGGCAGCCTCTGCTGGTCGAGCAGGTAAATGGTACCGTTTCTGCGCCCGATGGTGCCCTGGACCACATCTTGATGCC
Organism: uncultured Thermodesulfobacteriota bacterium; assembly: GCA_964419065.1. GTDB lineage: Bacteria > Desulfobacterota > B13-G15 > B13-G15 > RBG-16-54-18 > CAYQOD01. The sequence goes on from CAYQOD010000003.1 coordinate 12,869, forward strand.
AGCGCCATAGGGTCTCGATGTCAATCAGGCCGTGCTTGAGGATCAGGTTGGACGGATAGCGGGTCGGACCTGCCAGCTTGTGCTCGTATTCGTTCAAACCACCTTCCCGGTAGGTTTCGACCGCTGTCTCGATCTGAAGGCCGGTGACTTCGCTGAACCCGCCGACCAAAAGGCCCTCGATCTCGACCAAAAAATTGAAGGCCATGTAGGGATCGCTGCGGATGCCCAGCAGGCTAGACCCAGCAGCAAAGGCTGCGTTGATACCTAATGTGGTCATAGATTACTCCCCTTGAGATCTGCGGACAGGGCTCACCCATCCGTCAACCGCTTGTTAATTTTGGCGACCTCAGCTACCCACTGTTGCCGCTCGCGGTGCTCCATCCTCAAGATCTGATCGTACGGCCAGTGCAAGTGATAGGCGACATAGGCTACCTCCTCGAATAGCCTATCCGAGGGGTAGCCCATTATCCCCCCAGGCCGTTGACCTCCATCTCGAATTCCTTTTCGCAGTGGGGGCAGGTGACTGCCATGCGGTTGTGGCCGTTTTCGTTGATGCGGCGGTAGAAATCCTGCAGGAAGGCCAGGTCGGCCGAGAAGAGTCCCTCGATGACCTTGGGGTTGATGTGCTCCATGTCTCCCAGCTTGGTGATGACCCGCGACAGCAAGATGATAACCAGATAGCCTGGGTTGGTCTGCACACGGGAGTCCTTCATTGGCGCGATCTCATCGTAGGCAGTGGCCAGCCGCATCATACCTTCGCGGTGCACATTGCCTTCTGAGTCCACATAACCGCGTGGTAATGTAAAGGTAAACTCTGTCTGCAGCATCACGCCTTCTCCACGCCCTCATGGACGATTTCCAAGGTTTCGATGGCAACCTCATTGCCCGTGGCATTGAAGCTCGGGCCTGTCCACTTGGTAGGCCAGCCCTCACGGAAGTTCCAGCGCATCACTTCTGTGCTCGTGTCGTCCATGAGGACAATAGAACCGTTCTTGCGCTCGATCTTCCCGTCTATGGCCTTTTTGCGCCATTCCCAGAGCTCTGCATCGTCGGTCATACCCCACTTGAGGGAAATATTGGAATACTTATTCAAGCCGGGCAGCTTGCGCGCGGTCAAGGGATCGGTGCCCTCACGATAATCGATAGGGTCCTGGCTGGCATCTAACCCCGAGCACTCACGGAACCCGGCACGGGTGATACCATCAAGCTCCACCAGAAAGTTGTAGGATCGATACGGATCTGTTCGATTTCCGACTGGCATGATTACACCTCCTTCTTAAGATAGCTACAGTGTCGTTGCATAGGCCATAAGGCCCCGATAGGCGTCGAGCCATCAGCGAGAAAGCCAGGCGTCAATTGGTGTATAGGTATACACATACACGAGTTCACCGCTATCGCGTAGATATGCCCGATCGCCGATGTTGGTCCAAACCGCGGCACGACGTCCCCAGTACAAATCGGTCGTCGTGTCAATCCCTTCTTTCGTCCACACCCGAACAGATGCGCTCGGGTCCAGCGTGAAACTCGGAAACACGAACGTGTGGCCACTGAGATCGCTCAAAGTCCAGTTCGTCAAGGTTACCGGAGCACCACCGTAATTCTTAATGAGCACGTACTCGCTCTCCAGATCGCGACCCTTCGGATCGTACTCGATATGTGTGATTCGCACTGTAGCAGGCAACTGCCCGGTGAAGCGTGAAGGTTCCGGCGTCGGCAAGACCTTGATCGTCACACCGCTGTCGCCGTGAATAATCCGGATAACGACAAACTCATTGGGGATAGTTGGCGCCAGGCCGATCTCTGTGATCACCATTCCTGCATCCCGCACTTCACGCGGGTTTGTTTCGGCGTCGCATTTGACGTAGAAGGCTTCCTGGGGAGTGCGGCCCTTGAGTGCGCCTCGTTTAAACAGGTCATTGCAGTAGGCGGTCAATTCACGTCCGATGCGTGCCCACAATTTATGATCATTCGGTTCGAATACCACTGTGGCCCTAGTCATAGTGCGCTCGATCCATCGCCCCGCCGTGAGAAACAGCCGCCGCACGTTGACGTACCTCCACGCAGCGTTATCTTCCGCTGCCAGGGTGCGAGCACCCCATACCCTGATGCCACGTCCTGGAAAGGCGCGCAGGCAATTGACGCCCATCGGATTCAGCTCCCCCTGTTGGGCATCGGTCAGATTGACCTCTAGATCGAGCACGCCCTCTAGGACCTCGTTGGCCGGCGCCTTGTGCACGCCGATTCGCCGGTCACTCCGCGCGTAGACCCCGGCCACGTGACCACAGGGGGGGACAAAGCCGTCGGTCAAGGCCGGACCGTCTAGCACGCGGACCCAGGGATAGTAGAGGGCGCCATTTGTCCCTTTAAGCCCTCCCTGTCGTCGTATTTTCCCCGGATGATCTTTCACCTCGGCCTCGGTGGCGCTGGGTAATGAATCCAGTATGGCAAATCGATCATCAAGGGTTTCACAATGCTTTAGGACTGCCGCTTGCATTTTCAGTACATCATTCTCAGATGGCAGCTTCCGTTGCTGGTACAACCACATGATATCCGGTGCGCAGATCAAATCGATTGTGTCCAGGGGCGCCAGCGCATCCAACCCCTTGCTCAGTGCCTCCTCAGGAGAGATGGCGTCATTGAGAGGTACCACGTAGCATAGAGTTCCACCGGTTTCAAAGAAACCTCGTACCGCATAAGACAGGTAATTGTCGGAGCGCGGTTTGCCGAAGTACTCTTCAAACTGGGGCCACAGTGTGATGATCTGGGGGACGTAGAATTTTTTCTCGTCCTCGTCATCCTTGGGACATTCTTCGGTAAACCCAAGAAACGCGGGTACGCCTGTGCGTAGTTCAGCGGCCGGGGGTAGGAATTTTTCCTCTATGTAGACGCCGGGCGTCTTATACGTCTGCATCAGCTACTCCGAGGTACTGATAATCTGCTCTCTTCAACTACTAAGCTGAAGGTCCAGCCCACTGGCTGATGCGGAAGATGACGAATTCGGCCGGCTTGACTACGGCCACGCCGATCTCCGTCACCACCTGCCCCAGATCGCGGACCTCAGGTGGGTTGGTCTCCTCGTCGCACTTGACGTAGAAGGCCTCCTGGGGCGTAGTGCCGAACAAGGCACCGGCCCGCCATACGATGGTCAGAAAGGCGGTGATGTTGCGCGTGATCTTGGCCCACAGGTCCGGCGTGTTGGGCTCAAACACCACCCACTGCGTGCCCTCGTCAATGGATTCGCGCAGGAACAGGAATAACCGGCGAACATTAATGTACTTCCATTCAGTATTGTCATCGCCACCTAAAGTCCTGGCCCCCCAAACGGTAATGTTGCCGTTAAAGGCGCGGATCACATTGATGCCATCCGGATTCAGCCCGTCCTGATCAGCCTTGCTCAAGCGCGATTCAACGCCCACGGCACCCCTGATGACGACATTAGCCGGGGCTTTATGCACACCACGCTCTGAGTCGACCCGGGCATAGATACCGGCCATGTGTCCACTGGGTGGGACATAGACATTCACTTTGCTAACAGGATCGTAGACCTTGATCCAAGGGAAATAAAGGGCCCCGTAATTGCTGTCGCGCAGTGTTCCCTGTATATCGCCTGGTGTAAAGCTGGTGGCGCGCTGGCCGTCAAGAATGGCAAAGCGATCCCCCGCTTTTTCACAGTGATCGAGTAGTGCGCCCTGGATATCGACATCGAGCGCACCGGGTACTGCCACGAGAGCAATCTCGTCAATGGCCATGAAGCCAGCCAACGCGTTGGTCACAGCTGTGGCATCGGTGTCGTCGGTCACGCGCGTTACCCAGCAGCGGGTGCCGCCGTTATTGAAGAAGCCGTAGACCGCATGGGCCAACGTTTTGTTACCTTCCTGGAAGTCGCCGAATGTGTTCTTAAATTTTTCCCAGCTGGTGATAAGCTGAGGCTCGTCGGCTGGAGCGACGGTGTAGGGGATCGGAGTCGGGTTTCCCTCCTCATCCAACACAATCTCGCCCGCAGCGTTTCTTTCGAACTGGCCTGGCTGGGGCGGCATATCTACATCGGCACATTTGCCGATGAACCCCGCCGTGCTGGTACCCACGCCGGCAATTGGTTTTGCACCACCTTCAACCTCTTCTACATAAACCCCTGGTGATAGATACTGTGGCATGGCAAACTCCTTTCATCAAAATTTCTTTACAGCTCACATCTGGGACCAGAAAGGCTTCCCAGCTCCGTCTGATGCACCATTAAAAATAGCTGGATATCGTTATACATCCCTCCTTTCGCCCTATTTTTTTAAGACAAAATGTAAGGTCTGCTCTGTGCCGGCCTGGTTGAACAGCGCTGCCTGGGAAGTAGGCTGGTATCCTTGGGCAGAAACCAGCACTGTCCGTTCTCCTGTCTCCAGGCCGGCCAGGAGATATCGTCCCTCGCTGTTGCTGAATGTCCGTTCTCCGCTCCCCTTGAGCCGCACCTCGGCCATAACTACAGGATCAGTGGTGCCCTGCTCGGTAATGCGACCTTTGAGTGCAGTGGGAGGCAGGGGGATCTCAACAGCTGTCCTGTTTATGTTACCATCGGCATCTCGCGTCACCGTCGCGCTATTCTCAGCTGTACCATAACGACTCCCAGAACCCGGCAACGATGCGGTCAGAGTATACTCGCCATCAGGCAGATCCATGAAGTGGAAGTGGCCGTCAGCCGCTGTTCGGGTCCGGTCGAGCCGCTCGACCATGGACTCCCATTGAGTTCCGTATTGTTTTGACCGAGCCGCTACGAAGTCAAGGAACTCCGAAGGCCCGTCAGTGATCTCTATCTGGGCTTTATCAATGGCTTTGCCGGTTTGGGCGTCGGTCACGCTTCCGGTGATGGCGACCTGATGGCGGACGATCTCCCACGCGCTCACGGTGCTACCTCTTTTTCCAGTTGGAACTTGAGCATCTTGTCGGTGACCATCTCAGCCTCAACTGGTTTGTGGACCTCGACAGCAAAGGTCACGGTGTAGTTGAGGGCCGCCTTTGGTTTCCCACCCAGGGCCTGCCAAAACTCCCCCATGCTTTGCAGGCGGCCCGGCTGAAGGGTGATGGCCGGCAAGGGGGGTTCCTGCCCCTGCAGACTTCCCTGGAGCACCACGGCCGGGATGGTGGAGTGGCGCAGCAGCACCCTCATCACCTCGCCGAGCAAACGGTGCTCATCCTGGGCAGGATTGGGGGCACTGTCGCTCGGCCAGGCCGTAACCAAGTAGGAGCATTCTACCCGTACCGGAGGACGTTTCTTCGTAGTGGTACCGTCGCTGTTCCTTTCCACGATCCATTCGTTGGAGCGGAGGTCGCGGTTCTCCCTCACATCGTAGAGAAAAAGGTCAATTGCCGGTGGGGTGACCGCAGCCCCCGGGAATTGATCGTCAGGGGTGGCAAAGCTGATGGTCACCTGAGAAACCAAGTCCGGCGGCAGGTCGTGCTTGAGCAGTTCTTCCAGGGTCTTATCCAGATCGTTGATCATTGGTCGCTCGCTTTCCCTTCTCCCTGGGTCAAACACCCAGGCCAGTCTGGTTTATTGATATCGGGATTGATTGTCATGTCCTCAAAATCCAGCCAGATGCGCTTGTCGTTTCGGCAGTCGAAGCCCCGGCACGGCACAGGCCGGTGTTCCCACACGGTGCATACCAGGGCATCGCAGTCCAGATGGCAACAGCTGCCGTTTCCATTGTGGGCGATCAGATAGGGTTGGCCCAAGTCCCAATGGACGATCCCCTCCCGGATGTCCTGCTTAGACAGGGCGAAGGGGAGCCGGCAGCAGACAGCCTTGCACAGGTGAACGCGGTTCTGACAGTCGATCTCCACACCATCCTGGAAGATGTACTTGTCATACTCAGGGTCCTGCAGCACGACGCCATTGCCGTTCTTGCGAAACTGTTCTGCCAATCGCTTCCCCACGACCCGCTTGCGCTCATCCAACTCCTCAATGTCAATCAGCCCCTTTTCACTCAGCAACTCGACCAACGCATAGAGAAACGACGCCACCTCCAGCGCCTTCTTGACAGTGGCATTGAGTCGGCTGTGGGTGTAGAGCAGGCCTTCAGTGATCTCTCGGCGTAAATCAAGAGAGTGATTACGGGTATCACGCTGTGGTTTCATCTGCACAGTTGTAAGGCCTCGTGATCTCCCAAAGGGGAGAATTGACGTAATTCGCCATGTTATTGCCTTCTAACGAAATACATATTCAATCCACGTTACGGTATCCCCGAGATAGCCTGCTCGTACTGGTGCGCGTTGTGGACTCGCATATGTGTTTTCTTCAATCAACGATCCCTAATTATGTGACGATCTCTTCTTCCTCTTCTTCAGGCCCTTGCCGCTGAACCCAGGAGTCCTCCGCCTTGGCTTGGATCGGCTCTTTCTCCTCCTCTTCCTCAACCTGCCGCTGCACCAGCTTCTCGTCCGCATCCTTCTGGATGGGGTGCTGCTCCTGCTGCATCACTGAGTGGGCCACCTGGTCTGCCTCCTGCTCATAGCGGTCACCTGGTTGGCCGACGGTGAGCTTGCGCCGCACCTCGTCACCGTTCTGCTGCACCACGTGGGTCAGCTCATGGGCCAAGAGTTCCCGTCCACCGGAACTGTCGGGGTTGTATGCCCCCTGTCTGAAGAATACGTCCTGACCGGATGTGAAGGCGCGGGCATTCATCTCACGGTTGAGCGTGTCGGCCTGGGCATCGGCGTGCACTCGTACACCGCTGAAATCGGCGCCAAAGGAGAATTCCATCTGGGCGCGCGTCCCACTATCGAGTGCTTGCCCGCCACCACGCGTCTGGTGGATGGCACTTTCCACCTCAGGGGAGGCTTCTGTGTCCTTGTCGGCCTTTTTGGCTAGGGTTATCACCCGTTGAACGTAGCGATTCCCATACTGGCGCTGCAACTGAAGCAGAGATTCCGCACCCCGGATCGGGCGGGAATGAGTGGCACGGTTCAGCGTGGCAGCGTGAGCCTGGGCACATGAATCGTCGCCGAGCCTGCACGTCACCTGCGCCAGCGGGTCGCGTTGGGGGGAGGGGGTTCTTTGCTCACTAGGCCCCTCCGTTTGGCGCTCTGCCTCTTGTCCTGCCAGACTGAGCTTGGTTTTAGTCTCAGTATCAAGCTCTCTGTTTTGCACGTCACACCTCCTTATTCAATTCACACTTTACGCCCTCTGTGCCCAGCGTATTTACCGAACTCTCCCTCCAGCACCACTTTGCCCATCTTTTGATACTCTCGCTGCGTGGCGCGGATGAGGTGGGTCATGTCGACGCTTCCGCCATCATCAGCGGCCAGAAAGGCGGCGGCGAGGGCGATGTTCCGAATACTGCCACCGGCCATCTCAAAGCGACGGGCCATAAAGTCCAGGTCAAGTTCTGGGTGGTGGGGTGTATCGTCAGGCCAAATCGCACCCCAGATACGGCGGCGGTCCTTCTCACTGGGGAAGGGAAACTCAACGGTGAAGTGCATGCGTCGCACGAATGCGTCGTCCATGTTCTTGCGCAGATTCGTCGCCAGGATGACGATGCCCTCGTACTCCTCCATCTTCTGTAACAGGTAGCTGATCTCAATGTTAGCGTAGCGGTCGTGGGAGTCCCGCACCTCACTGCGTCTCCCGAAGAGGGCATCGGCCTCGTCGAAGAAAAGGATGGCGTTAGAGGTCTCAGCCTCGACAAAGATGCGGGCCAGGTTTTTCTCGGTCTCACCGATATACTTGCTGACCACCGTGGAGAGGTCAATTTTGTACAGATCTAAACCCAGTTCTCCTGCGATGATCTCGGCGGCCATGGTCTTGCCTGTTCCAGAGGGACCGGCGAAGAGGACATTGAGACCCTTACCCAGTGACAGCTTACGGTCAAAACCCCACTCATCGTAAACCTGGGCGCGATATTTGACGTAATTGCAGATCTCCCGCAGTTGCTCCAGTCGGTCGGTGGGCAGGACGATGTCGTCCCACCTATAATGGGGCGTGATCTTCTGAGCCAATGTGGCCAGCTTGCGGTTGGATTGCAGACGACAGGCAGTATAGAGATCGTCCATGGTCACGCGGCCGTTCTCAGGATCACGCCAGCGGGCCATGTTGCAAGCCGTGACGGCTGCATCCCTGATCTGCCCGCCGCTGAAGCGGAACTTGTTGGCTAGGGCTCCCAGATCCACTTCGGTTTCACAGGGTGTGTCCTCATTCAGCGAAAGCTCCCATAGTCGCACCCGCTCGACGTACGAAGGGCGTGGAAACTCAACCCGCATAAAGGGCGAAGCGTGCAGTGCATCGGCAGGCTCCCAGGTAATATCTCCGGCCAGGAAGGTCAAACCCTGCCTTTTTTCCAACGCACGCACCAACATCTTCCGCCACGGACGTTTGTCGTCAGACAGCAGGGCATCAAATCCATCCCAGTAGAGGGCTGCGTTCTGTAGCAGTGCATCCCGCGCAACCAAACGCACGGTGTTCCTAAAAACCACGTCTTCGGCGTTAAGCAGACGCTCGCCGTCAATGATTAACAGTCCCAACTGTAACTCACAGCAGAGCGCCTCAGCGGCGGTCTGTTTGCCCACACCATAGGGCCCCTGGAAGTAGAAGATGAGACCCTCATTGTTAGCTTCGTTTTTTCTAGCCAACAGTTCCAGCCGAGCTTTGACATCGGCCGGAAGAAAAAGGTCTTCAAGCCGGATCTGTGGCACAGTGTGTTGGACATAAGGCTGTAGGTGGGCGTCGAGTTCATCAGAGCCGAGCAGGTAGTTCACCACCCGCTCGTCTACTCTAAGGTATTTGCTCAGAAGGGGTGGCTGGTGATGGGAAGGGTCGTCGAACAGATGCAGTAGGTGATGTGTGAACAGGGGGACATTGGGAGAAAAATGCCTCCGCGCCTCCAGCGTGATCTCCGAGGAGGAACACAATAGGTTCAGAACGAGGTTCACGGTGGGTCGCTTCTTGGTCACATCGTCCTGGAGGTAGGCGTAAAGCTTCTCGTACTTAAGATCTAACTCCGGCATGAGACAGATCAAGAGGACATCGACGTCGAAAGAAGAAAGCTGGAACAGCCCCTTAAGCCGTTCCAGACGCAGCGTTGTCCCCTCTCGGAGACTGAGGGCCTTTTTCTCGGATATCTTCGTCTCCAACGCGGCACGGTGCTCATGAAGAGGTGGAAGCTGGGAGGGAATCCCTGTCGTCTGAACGCCCAAGGCATTGTGCTCTGCCAAGATAGCATCAACTTCCTCCTCCTTGATGCAGATCCCCCTGAACTCGTCCATGTCCCCTTGGCCTGCCATTCTGCAACTGATGACTCGAGAACGAATCACGATATCGATCCGCCTGAGCTCGTCAAGAAGGTGTTCGAGACTATTTCTATAGCCAACCACAGACGGTTCCTGCTTCATTCTTATTGGTTGTGAAAGTTGTTTCCTGTTGGATGGATTTCCGGAGACCTTGCAAACGTATTCTACACACGGCACGTGATATCAAACATCCTGAAAATCAGGCTCTGGCGAGGAAGGATTTTTCTATCGTAATTCTGGCTTGGTAGGTTATCGTATTGAGCAAAATTAACACCCTATCTCGAGCATTTACCTCTTCAAGGAAGATCCCCGTCAACCCCTTGAGTGGTCCCTCTTGTACGGTCACCCTGTCCCCTGCATTAAAGTCAGATGGTTGTATATGGATAAACCCGTCATTGGCCTTTGACTTTATCAGGTCTATTATCCCTTCATCTACAATGTAGGGATTTCCAGCTCCGTCACCGACAACCCTCTTGACACCGCTGGTGTATTTGATCATGTGGTAGTATTTACCAGGGTTAAATCGTGAAAAAATATAGCACGGGAAAAGGGCCTCTATGGTATCTTTTGATTTCCCCCTGCAATACTGTGTCCTCCTCAGTTTTGGATTAAAGACCTCTATATCCGATACATCCATCAGCCTTCTACAGACCTGATCTTCCCTTTTGGGTTTTGTATAAATACAGTACCAGTGTTCCATGCCCGTTGTTATAACCCTCAATGAAAAAGCGACTTCACATTTCTATCTATTGCTCACGTCATTAATGTCCTGTCTGGACCGACAGAGTATATCTCAATTCTCCACATTCCTGTTCAGTTGATACACAAATAATTATTCTGACAATGAATACCAAAAAAATGAGGCTACCGCCCTTAGCTCCTATAGGCAGCTTTGTAAACAAGAACTTTCATCTATTCAATATTGTCTAATACTCATTGCCTCCACAAGGGAGGTCATTATCATCCGAACTCTGCTTGAGGAGTACCTGAATTTCTCCATGCTTGTGCTGATTGAGTCGATAGTGAGTCCGCGAATTCATCCGCTTATCCTCGATAATCAATCCCTTGGCGACAAGATCTATCAGTGCTTCCTTGACTTGTGCAGTCTGGTACTCGATCTTTCGCTCCAACAACCACCACTGCACGATTCCCTCAACAGTATCGCTGGAGTCTGGACGTTCAGCCAGATAGGCAAGGATCTCATAACCGATCTGCGAACTTTCGAAGGCGTTGATTCCCTTCTCATCCAATACCCTTCTCATCGAACGCACAAAGAGCAACTACCATGCCACTGTCTTCAGGTTCTTTCCTGAAAAACCCACCAAATGTCCCCGGGCCTTGGTAAATCGCGGGTCTGGAGACATCTTTAACGGATCTCTTAACAGGTCCGTGCACTTAGTTTTGTGCGATCTATGGGGGTCGAAATAGGATCTTTTTGTCCTCGTTATTCAAGGAAAGGAGGGAAACATCTTTTATTTACGAGGCGGAATGGCAGGACAAATTTATCCGAGCAGAGGCAGACGATTATCCAGTTCTGAAACTTTGCACATCGATTCGGTGCTTTCTGATCAGTTGCCAAAAGGCCCGCCTATTTTTCTGCGCCGCTTGTGCAGCTCGTGATATGTTACCACGATAGGCGAGCAGGAGTCCCTGGATGTAATCCCGCTCGAAGTGCTCGATAACCTTAGCCTTAGCCTCCTTAAACGATTCCTGGCACTCGGCGGCGTTTTGGTGCGGTAGGTCGATATCGACGTCGTGGATAACCTTCTTCTCGGAGAACAGGACTGCCCGCTGGATCACGTACTCCAGTTCCCGTACGTTACCGGGCCATTCATAGAGCAC
>CAYQOD010000004.1:0-21364 GCA_964419065.1 uncultured Thermodesulfobacteriota bacterium
CCGGTGAACTCACCCTTATACATGGCATCAAACAGATCCAGCCATGAATAGGTCTTGTCAGTATCCACCTTCGGCAACCAGTCATAACCGAAGTCATTGGCGGCCGCAGCAGAATCTCCAAACATGGCCTTGAGAAAGCTCACCATATACTTGGGCTCATTCTGCCACCAGTTGGCACTCAAGGGGTCATTGCTCTTGGGCCTCCTCTTGAGGTAGTCAGCGAGCGTAGGCCATTGGGGGCTTGGGGTAGCCATGTACCCCGGTATGATGTGGAAGAGCAGGCAGTGGTCCGTGGAGCCCTGTACGTTGGATTCACCCCTCAGGGCGTTGACACCACCTCCTGCCATCCCCATATTGCCCAACAGCACCTGGATGATGGCCATGGTGCGGATGTTCTGGACACCGACCGTGTGCTGGGTCCAACCCATGGCGTACATGATTGTACCAGCCTTGTCAGGCCTGCCCGTGGCCGCGTAGGTCTTGTAGATTTGAGCGAGTAGCTGCTTTGGGGTACCGGTTATGGATGATACTTTGTCGAGCGTATAGCGTGAGTAGTGTTTCTTGAGCTGCTGGAAGACACACCGGGGGTGCTTGAGGCTGCGATCCTTTTTGGGAATACCGTCGCCATCCTTTTCAAAGGCCCAGTAGCTCTTGTCGTAGCTCTTCTTGTTGGGATCGTACCCTGCGAAGAGCCCATCCCTGAAGCCGTATTTCTTCGTCAGGATGAACGGGGCGTTGGTGTACTCAGCCACATACTCATTGAAGTAGAGGTTATGGTCCAAAATGTACTTGATCATCCCGCCCAAGAAGGCTATGTCGGTGCCGGAGCGTATAGGGGCGTAGATGTGGGCCTTAGCTGAAGAGCGGGTGAATCGGGGGTCCACGGAGATGAGCGTAGCCCCTTGTTCCATCGCCTTGGTCACCCATTTGAAGGATATGGGATGGTTTTCGGCCGCGTTGCTCCCCATGATCAGGATGCAATCGCTGTTACCGATGTCGATCCAATGGTTGGTCATGGCGCCACGTCCGAACGACTCTGCCAGAGCCGCTACCGTAGCGCTGTGTCAGATACGGGCCTGGTGCTCGATGTAGACGAGCCCCAGGGCCCTCATCATGGCCTGGAGGGTCCAGCACTCTTCGTTGTCCAAGGCAGCGGATCCCACGTGGGCGATGCCATTGGTCCTGTTGACCACCTGGCCCTTGGCGTTCTTTGGGGTGAAGCTGGCATCCCTGCTCTCCTTGACCCTCTTGACGATCTCGGTCAGCGCCCAGTCCCACGAGACCTTCTTCCAGGTGTCACTGCCTGGGGCCCGGTAGAGGGGTGTTGTGATCCTGGCATCGTTGTTCACCCACTGATAGAGCGCCGCACCCTTGGCACAGAGTGCACCCTGATTGATGGGGTGATCAGGATCTCCCTCCGTATTGACCACCTTTTTGCCGCTGGAGTGGCAGATGATCCCGCAACCAACGGCGCAGTAGGGGCAAATGGTAGTGGTCTCCTTGGCCCCTTTGATGCGGAGTGAATAGGCGTAGGCAGACACCGGCGACAGATCAAACCCCAATTGACTGGCGACCAGACCGGCCGCCGTAACTCCCGAGATCTTTATGAAGTCCCGTCGCGTTACCTTCATCTAATACCTACCTCCCCTCTTTAGGATTTTTGATTGAGATAAAAGAATAAAATTTTCACCTCCTTATTTTTTTAAAAAAAGAGGAAAAGAGGGCTTCACTATACACCCCTTTCCCAAACTGCATACCACTCGAAAATTCATCATTAACTCCCCTCGGCGAGAGGGGTACCATAAAGACCTCGTTTTGTCAACCCTTGATTTGCCTCAAAATGGGGGAAAACAACAATACGATCCATCCTGCTAGATATCCTTTCAGGGGGTGGACAGAAGAAAGGTCTTGTGATACCGTGGCAACCGATATGATTACGTGCGGCGAATTATCTCTGTGGTCGCACTGATTGTTAAGCCCTGCATTCTGCGTATGTCTTCGGATTTCTTCAGGATTGCACCCTTGACATCCCCGGAAGGGATCTCCCTGCGCTGAGGAACGTATGGTAGGGAAGAAACGGTATCTCGCAGTAGAGGGGCCCATCGGTGTGGGCAAGACAAGCCTGGCCACGATGCTGGCCGACAAGTTGGGCGGCGAATCGCTCCTGGAGAGGACTGATGACAACCCCTTTTTGGAAAGGTTCTACCAGGACAGGAAGCGATACGCCTTTCAGACCCAGATGTTCTTCCTCCTCACCCGCTATCAGCAACAAAAGGACCTGAGCCAACTGGATCTCTTCCAGAGAACGATCATCAGTGATTATCTCTTTGATCGCGACAGGATCTTCGCCCACATAACCCTTGACAAAGATGAACTGAGACTGTATAAGGCGGTATATTCCCTCTTGGAGGGCAGGGTCACCCGACCTGATCTGGTGATCCTCTTGCAGGCCCGGCCCGAGATCCTCAAGGAGAGGATCAGGACACGGGGTAAGCGCTACGAGAGGGATATCTCTTTAGAGTACTTGAGGGAGGTGGTAGAGGCTTATAGGGATTATTTCTTCTATTACAGCAAATCCCCTCTTCTGGTGGTCGATACGTCCGAGATCGACTTTGTTCAAAGCAAGGAAGACTTTGAGGATCTCTTAAAGGAGATCAAAGAGACCAGAAAAGGGATGTGGTACTACATACCGCTTGGATCCAGGTAGGGCTGGACCGAGACGGAAGGTAAAAAGAGGAAAAAAAGAGAGGCCTTCTGGGTACGGTCCGGAAGGCCTCTTGTTTTACCATGACATGGATCACCATGCATGAAAGGAGGAAACGATGAAGCAGAAGGTAACAGTACCAGGCGTACGGGAGATGAAGGAACGGAGAGAGAAGATCACCATGCTCACCGCGTATGATACCCCCTTCGCCCGCATCCTCGATGAGGCTGGGGTGGATATCCTCCTGGTGGGAGACTCGGTGGGTTCGGTAGTGGCCGGTTATCCCAATACCCTCCCGGTCACCGTCGAGGAGATGATCTACCATACCAGGGCCGTGGTCAGAGGCACCACGAGGGCCCTGGTGGTCATCGACATGCCCTTTATGTCCTACCAGGTAAGCATTGAGGATGCCAAGAGGAATGCGGGACGGATGATCAAGGAGAGCGGGGCCGAGGCGATAAAGCTGGAGGGCGGGGCCAACGTGAAAGAGGTCATTAAGACCCTCGTCACTATCGACATCCCCGTTATGGGCCACATCGGTCTCACACCCCAGTCCATCCACCAGATGGGTGGATATAAGGTACAGGGGAAGATGGAAGAACAGAGACGAAAGATATTGGAAGACGCCTTGGCGGTGGAAGAGGCCGGGGCCTTCTCCCTGGTACTGGAGTGTATACCGGTGGAGTTGGCGCAGGAGATCACTGAACAGTTGAGCATACCTACCATCGGCATCGGGGCAGGCGTCCACTGTGATGGCCAGGTGTTGGTGATCCATGATCTGCTGGGGCTCTTGGGGGACTTCCGTCCGAAATTCGTGAAGCGATACGTAGATCTGATAAGCGTCATCTCCCAAGCTGTAGGGACCTATATTACGGAAGTACGCGAGGGGGCATTCCCCTCTGACGAACAGAGCTTTCATATCTGAGGTCGCCATGGAGGTCATCGCTGGGCTCAAGGAGATGCAGCGGCGGTCGGGCCAGATCAGCCAGGAGGGGAAAACCATCGCCTTCGTCCCCACCATGGGATACCTACATGAAGGACACCTCTCATTGATGCGGGAAGGGCGAAAGAAGAGTAATGTACTGATCATCAGCATCTTCGTCAACCCCACCCAGTTCGGTCCCGGAGAGGATTTCGAGAGATACCCTCGGGACATGAAGAGGGATCTCAAACTGATCCACGACATAGGGGTGGATATAGTCTTTACACCCTCGGTCCAAGAGATGTACCCCACCGGATTTCAGACCGCCGTGGAGGTAGCAGAAGTCACCAAGAACTTCTGCGGCATCTCCCGCCCCCATCACTTTCGCGGGGTGACCACCGTAGTGGCCAAACTGTTCAATATCGTCAAACCTCACTGCGCCCTCTTCGGCCAGAAGGACTACCAACAACTGATCACTATCAAGAGGATGGTAGAGGATCTCAACATGGATATCGAGATCATCGGGCTACCCACGGTACGGGAGCCGGATGGTCTGGCCATGAGCTCGCGCAACACCTACCTCAGCCCCCAGGGGCGGAAGGCAGCACGGAGCCTGTACCGTTCCCTCCTCAAGGCCGATGAGCTCTTTCAGCAGGGAGAGAAGAACGCAGCGGCTATCCTCCGAGAGGTACGGGAGATCATCGAGGCAGAAAAGGTGACTCAGATCGATTACACTACGATCTGTGATCCTCACACCCTGGAGGACATCGAGCAGATCGAGGACGAGGCACTCATCGCCCTGGCCGTAAAGATAGGTAAAACCAGATTGATCGACAATCTCATGCTCAAACGAGGTGTCCAATTGAGACAACTTCGGAAGGAGGAATAACGGTGCAGAGAATAGCATTGAAGGCCAAGATCCATCGAGCGAGGGTGACCGATGGCAACCTCGACTACGAGGGGAGCATCACCATCGATGAAGAACTCCTGGAGGCCACGGGGATCTTTCCCTTCGAACAGGTCCAGGTCTACAACGTGACCAATGGAAACCGCTTTGAGACCTATGCCTTGCAAGGGGAAAGGGGGACAGGTGTTATCTGCATCAACGGTGCCGCCGCCCACCTGGCACGCAGAGATGACCTGATCATTATCGCCTGTTACAGTCTCTTCAACGAGGAGGAGTTTAAACATCATCACCCCACGCTCGTCTACGTAGATGAGGAAAACAGGATCATCAGGGTAGCCGGTCATAAGGAAAAGCCCCCGGAAACAAATGATCGGGCCGGGGTCTGAAAGCCCTCCGGCCCTCATCAAGCGAGGGTATTGAGATGCGAGAACCTTTCCCAGCACCTATTAGAAATCTCCCTGAGGCGGACATCCCGTTACAAGGAGTCAAGGCCTATCTCTCTCAAGCCGAACATCATCAAATACTCTTTATGGAATTTGACCAAGATGTAGATTTACCGGAGCACTCTCATGCTGCTCAGATAGGAGTCGTGCTTGAAGGAAGAATCGACCTTATCATCAATGGGAGAGAAGAGACATATACCAGGGGGGACCGCTATTATATACCCGCAGGTGTTAGGCATTCAGGTAAAATCTATGCGGGATATGCTGATATTACATTTTTTAACGAACCCAGTCGATATTCAGTGAAACGATAAAAGGGCATCAAGGGGTTTCATAGATACCGTCTCCGGAGAGGAACGTGAGAAACACCGACCCATTCTCATATTCTTCAGTTCTATCATCAGGTATAGAAGCGGCGTTGTCTGCCATGAGCGGGTAAGGCACCTCTCCCGTTACACACCTCACCGTTGGGAAGTTACCCTTCTCAAAATCCCGAATTTGTATTATGATAACACGATGAGCCCTCTATGATGAGGGAGACCGATGGGAGCCAAGTTGCTGACCTCTCAGGAGATCGTGGAGAGGTTCAGACAGGGAATGAACCTCTTCGACATCACCATAGAAAAATGGGTGGGTATCAGGGATTCCCTCATCTCACTGGAGAAGATAACCGAGCTCGGACCCATCATCAGGAGTGCGCGCACGGGAGGGGCGTTCTGCCTGGAATACCAGGAAAACTGCCTCATCTGCCCCCTGGAGAAATGGTGTAAGGACCCGCATGGCACGTATCAAACCATCGTCAAGCTCATGTACTTGTACGCCGCGAGCGGCCAAAAGACATATAGAGAACAGGCTATAAGACATATTGAGAAGTTCTTAGAGGAGATGGAAGAATATAAAGAGGAGTTTCGAAGGAGGCTCCACTGAGATGTCCCATAGGCATACGGTAGCCGCCCTGAGCAAGCTTGTGGCCTACATCTTGCGGCACCGCCCCGATGAATTCGGGTTGGTCCTCGACGAGGACGGATTTGTCTCCCTGAAAGAACTCCGACAGGCTATTGACGAGGAGGAGGGGTGGTCTTATGTACGGCTCTCTCACATCATGGAGATGGTCTACACCAGCGACCGTGAGCGGTTTGAGGTCCAGGACGAAAGGATCAGGGCCACCTATGGGCACTCTCTCCCCCAAAAGATACGGTACGAACCAGACACACCCCCCAAGATCCTCTACCACGGGACCAGGCGCAGGGCATATCCACATATCCTCCATCGAGGTCTCAACCCCATGGGGAGGCAGTACGTCCACCTCACCACCTCCCCGGAGCTCGCCCTGAGGATCGGCAGACGTCGGGACCCTGAACCCCTCCTCCTGGAGGTTCATGCCCAACGGGCTTACGAGGAGGGGATACCATTTTACCAGGCCAATCCTCTGATCTATCTCGTGGACCATCTACCATCAACCTACATCACCGGCCCACCCGTCACGAAGGTCCTGCCAGAGAAGAAGCGTCCGCCCAAGGCAAAAGAGGAGGGCCCACCCATTGAGCAGGAGCTCCCTGGCTCGGTCATACTCAATCTGAGGATGGAGCCACTCCACCAGAGGGAAAAGGAAAAGGGCTGGAAGGAGCGTTCCCGGAAATACCGCCGCAAACACCGTCATGTGTAGATGTCCAGCTAATTAAGGAGGCGAGGAGATGAAAGAAGAAGAAAAAGAGGAAACAAGGGGATTTCGGGTTATCGATAAACGGGTCTCTGCGCAAGAAGCAGAGAAAAAGGGGGAAAAAGAAGAGAAGACAAAAGAGAAAGAGCCCCAGCAGGAAAAGAGGGAAAAGACTAAGGAACCCCCTCCGCTGCCGGAGATAACCTTCTCCAGCTTTGTCTACTCACTGAGTACCTCCGCCCTGATCCACCTGGGGGAGATCCCAGAGCCTATTACCAACAAGACGGCCAAAAACCTCTCCCTGGCAAAACAGACCATCGATATCTTGGGGATCCTCCAGGAAAAGACCAAGGGAAACCTCGCCCAGGATGAAGAGAACCTGCTCGGCAGCCTCCTGTACGACCTGCGGATGAGGTATGTCAGGGCGATAAGCTGATAGCTTTACCTAGAAAATAGGTTTCATCCCCCCTTTAGAGACTGTGTCGTAATTACATGTAAGCACCACCTATCCCTTCTCCACTTAGTAAGGGGAGAAGGTGCAGGATGAGGGGTTACAATAAAAACAATATCTTACATGCTTTTTAGCTGGACCCCTCACCCCCACCCTCTCCCCACTGACGTGGAGAGAGGGGTATTTTTCTCGCCCCCACCCTTGGCGGAGGGATTCGTGGGTGACGCTCCGTTGAGGTTGTTCTCGTTATAATTGTAGTCAGTCTCGCCCTCCTACTCAATCCT
Source organism: uncultured Thermodesulfobacteriota bacterium (assembly GCA_964419065.1). GTDB lineage: Bacteria > Desulfobacterota > B13-G15 > B13-G15 > RBG-16-54-18 > CAYQOD01. The sequence continues at coordinate 7,372 of CAYQOD010000004.1, forward strand.
TGGGAAAACCAAGGATCTCCACCTACTCCTCCTCCAAGATTGTCTTATCACCGTAAAAGGGGTATAGTCCTAAGAACCTCTTCTATCTGGAGGCGATCATGAAACTGAAAGAAACCATCGCCCTTGGCAGGGGGGAACGGGAGGTAGACCTCCTCGTAAGGGATGCCCAACTCGTTAACGTCCTGTCGGGAAAGATCGAGTCCAGGGATGTAGCCATCGCCCAGGGGATGGTGGTGGGTTTTGGAGATTATCCCGCCCTAGAGGTAGTGAGCCCGAAGGGAATGTTTCTGGCCCCGGGCTTCATTGATGCCCATGTCCACATCGAGAGCAGCATGGTGGTGGTGAGGGAATATGCCAGGGCCGTCCTCCCTCATGGGATAACGACGGTGGTGACCGACTTTCATGAGATCGCCAACGTCATGGGGATGGAGGGGATACGGTTCATGCGGAATGGGATTGAATCGCTCCCCTTTAACCTCTACGTCATGCTCCCCTCGTGTGTGCCGGCCACCCCTTTGGAGACATCAGGGGCAGAGATCAGGGCGGAGGATCTCCACGACCTCATGAAGGAAGACTGGGTGAAGGGGCTGGGGGAGATGATGAACTTCCCCGGTGTGGTTCAGAGGGTCCCCGAGGTCCTCCAAAAGATCCAGGTGGTCAAGGGCAAGCGGGTGGACGGTCACGCCCCAGGACTCAGCGGGAAGGACCTCACTGCCTATATCAGTGCCGGCATCTCTTCTGATCACGAATGCACCGGCAGAGCAGAGGCCGCGGAGAAGTTGGCCCAGGGGATGTACATCATGATCAGGGAGGGCTCCACGGCCAAAAACCTGGATGAACTCATCTCCGTGGTCACCCCGGCCAATGTCCGCCGGTGCATGTTCGTCTCTGATGACCGCCACCCCGCGGACCTCACCTCAGAGGGGAGCATCGATCACTGCGTAAGAAAAGCAATTCAGTCAGGGGTCGATCCGATTATCGCCATCCAGATGGCCACGATCAACCCCGCCCAATACTTTCCCCTCCAGAGGATCGGGGTTATCGCACCGGGGTATCGGGCCGACCTCCTGGTGATGGAAGACCTCAGAGAGGTCACGATCAAGCAGGTCTTCAAGGACGGTCGCCTCGTGGCCGCAGAAGGAGAGGTTATCCCAGGGGCCATTGGGGAGGGAGAGGTCAAGGCAGAAACCACCTTCCGCATCCAGGAGATCTCCGCCCAGCGATTCCGGATCAAGGCCGAGGCCAACAGGGCCAAGGTTATTGAGGTCATCCCCAATCAGATCGTGACCAAAAAGGGCCTTTGCGAGATCACAACAGAAGGAGGACTAGCCGTGGCAGATCCCGCGAGGGATATCCTGAAGATCGGGGTGGTGGAGCGGCATAGGGGGACAGGCAATGTGGGCTTGGGGTTCGTCAAGGGTTTCGGCCTACAGGACGGTGCTATAGCTTCCTCGGTGGCCCACGACTCGCACAACATCGTGGTGGTGGGGGTGAAGGATGAAGACATGGCACAGGCCGTGCATGAGATCGCCGCGATGAGAGGCGGGTTAATAGCGGTACGGCGTGGAGCGATCGTGGCCTCCCTCCCCTTGCCTATCGGAGGCCTGATGTCTTTTCAATCGATTAAGGAGGTGAAGGAGGAGCTCGACCTCCTGCACCAGACGGTCAAGGAGATGGGGAGCACGTTAGAGGATCCCTTCATGACCCTCTCATTTTTGGCCCTGCCCGTGATCCCGGAGCTGAAGATCACCGACAAGGGGCTGGTGGATGTGACCCGATTCGAGATCGTCCCCTTGTTCGGGGAGGCTTAACAACTCTTGGGCATCAGACGTTCCGAAGGAAATATATCTTCTCCCATCCTGCGGTCAAACCGGGCGCATGAGTCAACCTTCTTCTTTATTGACAGGAGGATTATTGTACCAGATACTTTACTAAAGAGGATATCAATTATGTTCACATTATCCTCTACTCACTTTTCTTTCAGCTCAATTTTCCTCACTGGGTACGGTGAATGACATCTCCCTAACAATAGACCGAAGCACCTTCAGAACATTGAACACTCACCCTCTGCGCAAGCATCTCTTGGGAAAGGGAAGCAACCCCCCTACCTATGTGAGAGAGAACCCAAGATGAAAGACAAAGAAAAGACACAAGGTCAACTCATCAAAGAATTGACTCAATTGCGCCAGCGGATTACTGAATTGGAAACGGCAGAGACCGAGCGCAAGCAGGCCGAGGAGGCGCTGCGCGAAAGCGAAGCGCGGTACCGTCTCCATTTCGAGAACGTATCCGATGTCATCTACTCGATCGATCCTGAGTTCAGGGTGCTCGACGTATCGCCCTCCGTGGAGAGGGTGCTGGGCTACAAGCCGGAGGAGTTGATCGGCAGGTCGTTTCAAGAGCTGAACGTGCTGGCGCCAGCGTACCTGGAGCAGGCATTCTCCGACGCTATGCGCATCCTGGGGGGCGAACGGATCACCTCAGCGGTGTACCAGTTCATCGCCCGAGATGGCACAAAAAAGTGGGGCGAGGTCAGCGGCGCGCCCCTGGTTCGTGATGGACAGGTGGTAGCCCTGATTTCGGTGGCCAGGGACATCACAGAGCGCAAGCAGGCGGAGGAGGCGTTGCGGGAGAGCGAGGGGCGGTTTCGGACACTTGCTGAGTCCTCACCTGTGGGTATCTTTCTCGACGACGCGCAAGGAAACGCCATCTACGTCAACGACAGGTGCGCCGAACTGGTTGGTCTCTCACCGAAAGAGTGTCTCGGCTTTAGTTGGGTGCCATCCATTCACCCTGATGACCGCGAGCGAGTGATCCGTGAATGGGCAAAGGCCGTAGAACAGGGCACAACATTCCATCAGGAGTACCGTTGGGTTCACGGCGACGGTAGTGTTGTCTCAACAATCGGGTTGGTCGCTCCTGTGAGAGGGGAAGGCGGAGAGGTGATACTCTTCGTTGGTAAGCTCATCGACATCACCGAGCGCAAGCAGGCGGAGGAGGCGCTGCGGGAGAGCGAGGCGCGTTACAGAGAGCTTGCCGACAGCATCGCCGATGTCTTCTTTGCAATGGATGAGAACCTAAGATACACCTATTGGAACAGGGCATCTGAAAAACTTACGGGTATTCCAGCGAAGGATGCTATTGGGAAATCTCTCTACGATCTTTTCCCAGACACACCACAGACAAGAAACGCAGAAGGGATATACCGGGATGTATTGAGAGCGAAACAACCCCATACTTTCGTAAACGAATACCAGCTTGGAGGTAAGGACCTCTTATTTGAAATCAGCGCATACCCCTCCAAGCATGGCCTCTCTGTTTTCGTTAAAGACATCACAGAGCGCAAGCGGGCAGAGGAGGAGCTCCAACGCAGCTACGATCAACTGCGGGAAACCTTGATTTCGGCGGTTAATGCCCTGGCATCAACGGTCGAAATGAAAGACCATTATACTGCAGGTCATCAATCGCGGGTGACTCGACTAGCCTGTGCCATTGCAGAGGAGATGGGCCTTTCGGAGGAGCAGATCGAGGGCATCCGCATGGCCGGATTGCTTCACGATATCGGCAAGATATCCATACCGTCTGAAATCCTCAACAAGCCCGGACAGCTAACCGAGCTCCAATTCAGTATCATCAAAACGCATCCCCAGATCGGTTATGATATCTTGAAGGAGATAGAGTTTCCATGGCCAGTGACCCAAATCGTGCTTCAACATCACGAAAGGCTGAATGGCTCTGGTTATCCGCAGGGACTCTCCGGTGAGGAGATCATATTGGAGGCAAAGATCCTGGCCGTCGCCGATGTGGTCGAGGCTATGGTCTCACACCGACCCTACCGACCAGCCCTCGGTATTGACAAGGCCCTCGATGAAATCTCCCGGAACAGGGGCATCCGCTATTATCCTGAGGCGGCAGATGCCTGCATCAAGCTTTTTACCGAGAAAAGATTTATGTACGAGTAGTTGATAACAACGGCAGCTACTTAGTGAACTACCCTGCAGCAAGCTGCAGGGTATCAATCAAATAATTCAATATTCATTAAAAAAGGGGCGCATCGTTAGCTTGACAATTCAGAATACACACAACCCCATCAGCCATCACAACGGTTGCGGCAACCCGTTTTGTTGAAACAAGGGGTTTAATCATAAGAATCGTTCACCATATTTGATTGTTCTTTCAATGAATATGGGAATCGATGGCTCAGGGTCATTGTTGATGTACGTGCTAAACCCAATCGAGCTATAACAGTCTTTTTTGACAGACGTCTTGGGAGGTCAAAATGAGGATTAGAGTCGATAAAGAGAATGATGCTCTTTATTTCCGGCTTGATGAAAGCCGTATAGTTGAATCCGAAGAAATCAAGCCCGGTATTATTCTGGATTATGACGAGAATGATCAAGTTGTAGGAGTAGAATTTTTGGGTATTTCATCAAGGGCCTCCGAGGAAGAGCTATCCTCCATCAAGTTTCAAACAGCATAGGACGCCAAAGCTTCTTGATCATCAGATAAAAAGAAAATGGGGAGAGAGGGAAGAGTGGAGTGGGACGTTGTTGGCTAGGTTGACAAAATAGGGACCTCATCCCACATCCTGTTGTGGTCGTTACCCGGCCTCCTGGCGGAGCTTGAACCGCTGGGTCTTGCCCGTTGAACTCTTGGGCAGCTCCTTGACGAACTCTACCCAGCGCGGATACTTGTACTTAGCCAATCGGTCCTGGACCCACTGCTTCAGTTCCTCTTCTAACTGCTCGGAAGGGGCAAACCCGTCCCTCAGCACAATGAATGCCTTGGGTTTTAAGAGTCCTTTTTCGTCCCGGTGACCCACCACGGCGCTCTCGAAGACCGCCGGGTGCTCTCCCAGGCAGTTCTCCACCTCTACGGGCGAGACCCATATGCCCCCGACCTTGAGCATGTCATCACCGCGCCCCGCACACCAGTAGAACCCGTCTTTGTCGACGTAGTACTTATCGCCCGTGTTGATCCACTCACCCTGCATCGTCTGGCGCGACTTCTCACGCTTGCGCCAGTAGAACTGGGCCGCACTCTCCCCCTTCACCATGAGGGTGCCGATATCACCTTGGGGCACCTCCAACCCCTGATCATCCACGATCTTCAGATCATACCCGGGGACCGGTTTACCTGTGGACCCCGGGCGTATCTCCCCGGGTCTATTGGAAAGAAAGATGTGGCCCATCTCTGTCGAACCTATCCCATCCAATATGTCCACCCCGTATCGCTTCTTCCAGCGATGGTAGATGTCCGAGGGCAATGCCTCACCTGCTGACACGCAGAGGCGGACCGAGGAGAGGGCGTGGTTGGCATTAGGATCAGGCTCCACACCGGTCTTTTCATCCATGCGCGCCTGGTATTCCAACATCTGGCCGTAGAGGGTGGGGATGCCGAAAAATATCGTCGGTCTGAACTGCTCGAGGTATTTGAACATGGCCTCCGGTGTGGGTCGGTGGGGGTTGAGCACGGCCGAGGCCCCGACTGACATGGGAAAGTACATCGCATTTCCCAAGCCATAGGCGAAGAAGAGCCGCGCTGCGGAAAAACAGATATCCTCCTCGGCAAGCCTCAGAACCCCTTCGGCGTAGGCCTTGGAGGTTATCACCATATCGTACTGGGAGTGGATGGCACCCTTGGGGGGGCCGGTGGAACCCGAACTGTAGAGCCAGAACCCGACATCATCACGGGTGGTAGAGGCGGCCTTGACGGTCGCTGCCGCACCCTTATATTTCTGCTTGAAGGGTATGTGCGCTCCCGCAACCTCGGAGATCACGATGAGATCACGCAGATACGGCAGATCCCTTTGAATATCGTTAATAACAGGAAGGAGCTCTTCGGACACGGCGAGCACGCGTGCCCGGCTGTCGTTGAGGTAGAACTCGTAGTCCTGCGGGGTGAGCATGGTGTTGACCGGGATGGGGATGGCACCGACTTTCACGGCACCCCAGAAGATGGCGTAGAACTGGGGGATATCGAGCATGAGCATCATCACCCTGTCTTCGATGCGCACCCCCAGGTCGTGCAGTGCGTTGGCCGTCTTGTTGACCATCTTCTCGACGTCGCTGTAGGTGTAGTTGCGGTGCTCGGTATAGATGGCGATCTTGTGTCCCCTCCCCTGCCGTATGTTGCGGTCGAGGAAGTAATCGGCAGCGTTGAATAGCTCATCCGTCATGGCGTGCTGCATGATCCGCTCCTTTCATGAAGGCAACCATCGTTGAAACAAGAAAAGATCACGGGGCGCGCCCACATCATGCGGCAATCTACCACACTCACCCTCCCCAGGCAATAAAAAGGCCCCTCTACGGGGCCTTTTGGTTCCTGCCTTTCAAGCCATAGGCTCGATGAAGGTGTACCTCCTACTCTTGCTCCTGAGGGGCAGGGAGCGGTGGCTTCACCTCTTCTTTTCCGCCCTCACTCGGGGCAACAGGGGAAGGTCCCTTCATATCCAGGCAGAGGCGATTTATCTCCTCTGCCACGGCAAATCCATCGAGACGGACATTGCCATCGTTGTAGGCCTGATGGACATCCATAATCACATCTTTGATCTCCTCCAGGGTGACCATCTTATGGGGGTCCTCATAGCTCCAATCAGCACCCGGGGCAATCTCCAAGGCCCGCAGATGTACAAACCCCGCCTCGCACGTCACATCCTCTCCCATCTTCAGGGTCGCAATAAGGCCTTTGGCCAACTCGCACTGGGTCAGCTTCACCCCCTCACAACCCCTCACATCGATAAGGTCCAAAGTATCCTGTTTAACCTTCTTCGCTTTCTCTTTCGCCCCAGCGATGGGTACCACTATGAAGAGGACCAACATGAGGCAAAGACCACCCCATCCCCATCGACCCGGAAAATTCATCGCTCCCTCCTGAGATCGGCCTTGTCAATGGGCCGATTATTACCAAATTGAGAGAGATTTGTCAAGAAAATTTGCCATTTCACCGGTAGGACCCCAAGAGTTCCTGGTTAATCTCAATATCGACCCTTTCCTTCATCTCCTGGAGCCAACGCTGCAGAAGTTCTTCACGCTTGCGACTCGAGAGCAGTTGCCCGTAGGTCTCTTCCTCCTTCTCGTACTCCGTATGACTCGCCTCCTGAACGTCCCGAAGCTTGATCACCCAGTAGACATCGGCGACCTCGATCACCTCTTCAGGCCAGGGCTCTTCAAGCGTGAGGGCAGCAACCTGCCCGGCATGTATGCCCAGGGGGCCTATATGGGGGGGAGAAGCAGAACTCCTCTTGAAATATCCGGTCTCCTCCACCTGCAGGCCATGCGCCCACAACAATTCTCGAAATCCCTTCCCCTCCCTCCAGGCCGTGAGGAGATCACGGGCAGCGCTCTGGGCCGATTCCTTGGCCAGCGAGGAGGTCAAACCTTCTTTCACCGCCTCCTGTACCTCCTGCAGGGGTGGGATCTGGGGAGGTATCTTATCAACCACTTGCAGGATAAAGTGATCGTCTCCATCCTGGAAGGCGGAGGAGATATCGCCCTTTCCCAAGGTGAAGGCGATGGAAGAAAAGGTCTTCCTGTCCCCCAATTCTTTGATGGGTTCTCCGGGCTTGAAGGGGCCTGCCTCCCGCAGTTGAAGCCCCTCCTGTTCGGCATAGGTCCTCAATTCCCCCTTCCCTTTTGCCTTGTAGGCCGCGTCCTCGGCATGGATAGCGGCCAGATCCTTGGCCTTCTCGTTCATCAAAAAGGAGACGATTCCCCCCTTCACCTCCTCGAGGGTCTTCACCGCACCCTCTTGGACATCATCTACCTTGACGATATGAAAGCCTTGGCGGGTCCTCACCAGGGGACTTATATCCCCCTTGCCGAGGGGGGAAACTGCCTTCTCCAAGATTGGATCCATCTCCCCCGGGGTGAAATATCCCAGATCTCCCCCCGTTGCACCAGAGGGGTCATCGGAGTATCTACGTGCCAGGGCGGCAAAGTCCGCCTCACGACGGGCCTCGGCGAGAACCTTCTGCGCCTTCTCTCGTGCCTCTTTCACCTCATCAGGTCCGGCCTCGGGACCTACCTTGAAAAGGATATGCCTGACCCGCACCCTCTTGGGCCTCCGGTACTGCTCTATGTTCATATCATAATACTCCTGGATCTCCTGAGGTGAGACCGTGGTCTCCGTGAGGTACGCCTGGGGAGAAAACCTTAGATAGACGACCTTCACCTGAGGGGGGGTGCGGAACTCTTCTTTGTGTTCGGCATAGTACCCCTCCATTTCCTGTGGGGTGACGGCGACCTTTCCCGTAAAGGCATGGGGTGAGACCTTGATGAATTCCAGGTCGATCCTCTCATTCTCCAGGAAATAGAGCTCCTCCGCCTCCTCCTCAGGGATGATCACGGCCGTATCACCGATAAACCCTTCCATATGACTGGCCACCAACTCCCGAGCGAATATATCCAGGAAATCTCCAGACTCCAAACCCTGGTCCCGCAAGAACTGGAGATAGAGTTCGTATTCAAACTTCCCATACCGTTGGAAGGCGGGGTGCTGGTGGATGGCATTGCCCAACTCCTCCTCGGTCACCCGAAGCCCGAGCCTCTGGCCTCCCTGGACGATGAGTGCCAGGTTGAGCAATCGATCCAGGACCTGTTGTTTTATGTTCATCCTCTCCAGAAGATCAGGGGGGAGCTGGCCCCCGAAGACCCTCGTATAGTATCGCAGCAGGGTGTTATAGGTGTGTTCGAACTCTCCCTTGGTGATGTCATACCCCCCCACGGTGGCCACCACCGTCTCTCTCTTGCTCCTCACACTGCCCATGCCCCAGAAGATGAATACCACGATGATCAGCCCCAGAAGGATCTTGATGATCCAAGAGGTGGCATGGGTCCTCATAAATTTGAGCATAGGACAACCTCCTCACACATGAGATCTCTCAAAAGATAGATGATCGTCCAGGAAAAAGCAACACTTTTCCTGAGAGCGCGTCCTCCATGAGAGGAATCTGGGGCACGTGGAGACAGGGCAAAAAAACCGTTTTTACCGTGCTCAACCTGTGTTATTATAGAAAGAGATTTTTTCGTTATGCCAGAACGCTATGTCCAGAAAGAAGGCCTACTTAATCCATGCCACCGACAAGTCCCTGTTAATCTCTGAGCAGCCCCCCTTCCCCTTCCCTGTCCTCGGCATCACCACGGTGGCCGCCCTCTTCCCCCAAGAGGAATGGGAGGTCGAGGTGGTGGATGAGGATACAGAACAGGTCGACCTGGAGATGGAGGCGGATCTGGTGGGGATTTCCACTCTCACCCTGAATGCCCCTCATGCCTATGCATTGGCCGACCACTTTCGTTCCCGCTCGATACCCGTGGTGATGGGGGGGTTGCACGTCACCTATGAACCAGAGGAGGCCCTGAAGCACTGCGACACCGTGGTGCGGGGAGAGGCCGAAGGGGTACTACCGACCCTCTTGGCCGATTTCGCCACAGGGGTCTTGAAGAGATCATACAACTCCTCCGACCCTCCCCGTTCCTTCGGGAAGCCGTATGCCAGACGAGACCTGTTGCGATGGTATCACCATCGGCACCTCGTCGCCGTCCAGGCCACGCGCGGCTGCCCTCACCACTGTGAATTCTGCTCGGTGCCCCTCTTCTTCGGCTACCGATATCGACGCCGACCGGTGCAAGAGGTGGTGACTGAGATCAGAGAGACCTCTGATTCCTACCCGAGGCTGTATGTCTTCTTCGTCGACGACAACATCGGCGGTACCCCCGGATACGCCAAAGAATTGTTTCGCGCCCTGATCCCTTTCAAGATCCGCTGGGCCAGCTTTGCCTCGCTCAGGATGTCAGAGGATCCGGAGCTCCTCGACCTGGCGGCACGGAGCGGATGCGTGGAGCTCTTCATCGGCTTTGAATCACTGAATCAGACCAACCTCGACAGAGCGGACAAATCATGGGTCAGGACCGAGAGGTTTATCCAGCATGTGCGTGACTTCCATCGGGCGGGGATCATTGTCCAGGGGGCCTTCATCTTCGGGCATGACGATGACACCAGGGATATCTTTCGCCGCACCGTGGAATTCGTCCAAAAATCGGGGATAGAGGTGCCGGTGTTCGGGATCCTCACCCCCTACCCGGGAACCACATTGCGACGTCGCCTGATCAAGGAAGGGCGCCTCCTCGAAACCAGCGGTGATTGGGGTAAGTACGATGGGAGCTATGTCCTCTTCCGGCCGGCCCTGATGACCCCGGAAGAGCTCCAGGAAGGTTATTTCTGGGCCAAGAAGTATTGCTGCGCCCCGCGCTCCATCCTCTCGCGGCTGTCCCGCGCACCCCTCAGGAGCTTCCCCCTCGCCTCGGCGCTCAACTTCTCCATGTGGCGGGGCAAGATGCACCAGATACATGCCCGGTGGAAAGGCCCTTTACGGGCGCCAGCGAGGTGGTAACCATTCACGCCGAAGATGTATGATCTCCCTCCAAAGAAGAAAAATTCCCACATTACCCGAGAGGACCTGTCGGGTCTGAGTGGCTCCCCTTCCTGAGAAGCACCATCCAGTGCCCCCGTGATCATCATCCTTATACGGTCCTGGGAGACGCTAGGTACTCCTCCCCCATATCCCGGGGATCTCCTTTCCGCAGAACTGACATTTCCCCTTGACTATGTGGTTAGCGAGGATGAAGTAGCCCTGCCTGGCGATGAGGAGCTTTTTGCAGTGGGGACAGTAGGTGTTCTTTCCTTTATGACCGGGTACATTCCCTATATAGACATAATCAAGGCCGACGGAAAGGGCGGCATCCCTGGCCTTCTCCAAGGTCTCCACCGGTGTGGGAGGGAGATTGCGCAGCTTATACTCGGGGCGAAATCGGGTGAAGTGGATGGGGACATCAGGACCGAGCTCTCCCTTGATCCAGAGGCACATCTCCCTCACTACCCGCATGTCGTCGTTCTTGGTGGGGATCACCAGGTTGACCAGCTCCACGTGGACCTTCTTGCGGCGCAGGGTCTTGATGGTGCGCAGCACAGGGGAAAGTTCACCCTCCGTCATCTCTCGATAGAAATCCTCGGTAAAGCCCTTGAGGTCGATGCAGGCGGCCGACAGATACTGGCAGAGGTCGTCCAGGGGTTTGGGGTTGATGTAACCGTTGGAGTGATAGACGCTCAGGACCCCTTTCTCCTTGGCCAGGACCGAGATATCGTACATATACTCGAAGAAGATGGTCGGCTCCACGTAGGTGGAGGCGATGGTCGAACACCCATGCTCCTGGGCCATCTCCACCACCGTGGCCGGAGGAAGCCGGTAATTGAGGCTCCTCTCCGGCACCTCTTGAGAGATCTCCCAGTTCTGACAGAACTTGCAATCGAAGTTGCAGCCCGTGGTGGCGATGGAGAATGAGGGAGTCCCCGGGAGGACGTGGAAAAAGGGTTTCTTCTCGATGGGATCAACATTTTTTGCACACGGATTTCCATAGACAAGGCTGTAGAGCTTCCCTCCCTTGTTCTCTCGCACCTCACAGTAACCCCGCTCCCCTGGCGAGATGGCGCACCCCCGTGGGCAGAGCAGACACTGAACCTCCCCGCCACCGAGGGGCTTAAAATAGGGCGAGAGCTTCGTCCCCACAAACCCCCATTCGCCCTTCAGACTGACTCCCTCGTACGGGTACGCCTCATCACTCAGGAGGTGAGGAGAGGTGAGCCCAAGGCACACAAGGCCCTTCCCACAGGCCGCTAGAAATTCCCTCCTCGTCAACCCTCGTTCTCCCATAACGCCCTCCGTCTATCCTAATGGCAATAATATCGTTTCCCGAAATGGCAATCAAGGATAATCTATTCCCCCCTCAGAGAGGGGGTTGCCATTGACTGAGAAACGGGGGGGTGTTATGGTACAGTCTCACGGAGGAGTATATGACGAAGGAAGCGAATTTTAAGAAGGTAACGGTGGCTGAGAACAAATTCGAGGCGGACCTCATCACCCAGACCCTCCAACAGGAAGGGATACCCGTTATGATCCGCTCCTACCATGATACCGCCTACAATGGAATCTTCATCCCCCAAAAGGGCTGGGGGGCAGTCATGGTGCCTGAGGACCTGGAGGGGAGGGCCCACGATATCATCGCTGAGCTCCGAGATGGACTAAAGCACGGAAAACACAACGGGGAGCCCTCATAGATCTCCCCGCGAGCATCCAACCTCTCTCCTAGCTCAAGAGCTCTACTACATGTCTTACCTTCTGGGGCATCTTCCGCTGGATCGTATTGTCGATCAACTGGATCATGCATCCCGGGCAGGCGGTAACCACGATATCCACCTTGGTATCGGCGATGGCGTTCATCTTATGCTCGGCTATCTTCTTGGAGAGATCGTAGTATTGGACGTTGAACGATCCCCCCATCCCGCAACATCGATCTGGTTCCCGCATCTCCACAAATTCCACCCCCGGTAGTGACCGGAGGATCGTCCTCGGTTGAGTGCTGATGCCTTGATGTCTCACCAGGTGGCAGGGATCGTGGTAGGTGACCGTGGTCCCTTTCGGCAAGCTGGTCTTGAACGCCTCGGATGGCGGCTTGAGGATATCGACGATAAATTCGTTGATGTCCTTGACCTTGTCGCTGAACGCCTTATACCGCTTCTCCCTATCCGGGGTATCGGCCAGGTAGGTGACATATCCCTCCTTGAGGGCTGAGCTGCAGGTAGCGCATGAGGTGACGATATAGTCCACATCCTCCAGTTTTTCAAAGACCGAGACGTTCCTGTCGGCCATCTCTCTGGCGATCTCGAAACCCCCGCTGCCGAAAACAGGCATCCCGCAGCACCCTTGTCCTTTCGGGAAGGAAACCTCGACCCCCTGGCTGATGAGGAAATCTATGGTCTTCTTCCCCACATCAGGGAATATATAATCGGTCGCACAACCGGCAAAGAAGGCGACCTTCATCGTGGTCTTTACCCCTCGGGGGGGAGAAATGACCTCCGGGAGCTCATCCCGCAAGAACGTAGGGGCGATCTCGGGGATCTGTCTCCCCCTGCCCAGCGCCGAAAGGAAGACAGGGAGGTGGCGGATTTTGCCCTCGGTCTTGGGCAGGAGTTTCTGCAACTTCGAGGCTACCTTCAGCACCCTGCCGAAGAGACCCCGCTTCGTCAGGAGATACTTAAAGACCGCCTCCTTGGCAAACGGTAGCCCTTTATTCGCCACAATATCGGCACGAGCCGCCAAGGCGATGGTCGCCACATCTACCTTGGCCGGACAAAATTGGGCGCATCGATTACAGGCGAGACACTTGTTATAACGCCCTTCTAAATGCTTCCAATCAAATTTCTTACCTTCAAGGAGTTCCATGGCGAGGACATTCCTGCCCCGTGCCACAAAGGGTTCCTCACGGATCTCTCTGTAGACCGGACAGAAGTACATACAAAACCCACACTTCATGCACTGCGTGACCTTATCGTGAAACTTGTCCAAGTTCTTTAATTGCATCGTGTCCCTCCCGATCAACTCCCTCTTGTGTTGTTAACTTTTTCACATTATAACACCCCCATCCTCATTGAGTCAAACGACTTTTTCTTGACAACTTCCCTTTGGTTATTGTAGGTTTTATACTCTCTTTTTACCGGGAACCGGTCGTTCCTCGGTAACCCGACTGTAAGCGGGCGATAAAGCTGAGAGGCTCGTGCAGGCCTTCGGTGCGGGGTCCCATCCCATCAGAAACCAAGCAGGGTTTGGGGAATCCTCATAAGGTTTAGGAGAATCAGCGTCAGTGTTTTTCGTCGTCTTCGTCACCGCTCCCTCGGAGCAGGAGGGGGCAGAAATCGGCAGGACCTTGGTAGAGGAGGGATTGGTCGCCTGCGCCAATATCGTCCCCCGGATCCGCTCCATCTACCGATGGAAGCACAAGGTCTGCGATGAAGCGGAAGTGCTGCTCATCATGAAAACGAGGGAGGAGCTGTTTGAGCGGATGCGGAAACGGATACGGGAACTTCACAGCTACGAAGTCCCGGAGATTATCGCAGTTACCATTGCAGAGGAAGATCCTGATTACCTGCGCTGGATTGAAGA
>CAYQOD010000005.1:0-19991 GCA_964419065.1 uncultured Thermodesulfobacteriota bacterium
GAAAAAAGAGTTGGCGAGGTGGGATGAAAAGCTCGAACCGATTGTTGACAAATGGGTTGAAGACGCTGAAGCGAAGGGCATTCCCGGAAAGAAAATCTTGAAAGATATCAATAAACTGAATAAAAAATATAGCAAGGAATACGGAAGCTAGACTTCACTATTGCTGGCAGAGGGGCTTACATTACCCCTCTGCCAGTTGATGGTAAAGCGGGCGAGGGAACATGTTCAGTTATCTGGAAAAAAATAAGTAAATTTCTGAATCAATTACTCCTTGTCATCGGCGGCATCACGTTAGTAGCAATGATGCTTCTCACGTGCTCCAATATATTCTCCCGCTTGGTCTGGGTACCGATTAAGGGCGTATTTGAGCTTATGGGATATTTCGGTGCCATTGCTGCGGCCTTTGCCTTGGGCTCCACTCAAATGAAACGGGGGCATATTGCAGTGGATGTATTGACGAGAATATTTCCTCAGAAGACCAAGGTAATTTTGAACGGATTTAACGCTCTTATATCCATGGGTTTTTTTGCGTTCGCCAGTTGGGAAATGGCGAGGTGGGCTACTACTATCTGGGAGACAGGTGAAGTAACCGAGACGTTACGGATCATCTATTTTCCATTTATTTATGGGGTTGCCGTGGGGTGTGGGGCCCTGGCATTGGTCTTGTTGATTGATTTTTTAAAGTCGTTAAAGGATGCGTGAGGAGATAGTACGAGGATGAGTTTAACACTTATCGGAATTATTGGGATTGTTATTCTCCTCCTGGCCCTCTTCTTGTTGGGAATGCCTGTTGGTTTTGCCATGGGCATTATTGGCTTTTGCGGATTCTGGTATGTGGTTTCGTTTAAAGGAGCCCTCGGAATGATTCGGGGCGATTTGTGGGCTACGTTTTCCTCATACGGGCTCACGGTAATCCCCCTCTTCATCTTGATGGGGGAGATTGCCTTTTATTCGGGCGTCAATGAGAAGCTCTATAATACAGCCTATAAATGGTTGGGGCATGTTCGAGGAGGTCTTGCCATGGCTACGGTGATGGCATGTGCCGGCTTTGCTGCCATTTGCGGTTCTAACGCAGCGACGGCGGCTACCATGACCGCGGTGGCCCTTCCCGAAATGAAAAAGTATCGATATAAACCAGTACTGAGCACAGGTTCCATCGCCTGTGGCGCCACCCTTGGTGTTGTTATCCCCCCCAGTGTCGTCTTTATTGTGATTGGCCTCTATACCGGGCAGTCTATTACGAAGCTCTTTTACGGTGGGTTTATGGCTGGTCTCATTCTCGCAGCCCTTTTTCTAATCACGATTTATTTTGTGTGCGTGCTATATAGCGATTGGGGACCGGCGGGACCTAAGACCACCTTTAAAGAAAAGCTGTTGTCTCTTCCAGGGGCAATTGAGACACTTATTCTCTTTATGCTTGTTATGTTCGGTCTCTATATCGGTTTTTTCACCCCCACGCAGGCAGGGGCTGCAGGGGCCTTTATCGCGCTCATCATCAGTCTCGTGGAGCGAAAGCTGAGTTGGAGAGGATTTATTGCTGCCGTTGTGGATACCCTGCGCATATCATGTATGGTCATCGTTATCGTTGCCGGTGCGGTCCTCTTTGGAAAATTCCTGGCGGTAACCAGAATTCCCTTTAACATTGCAACCTGGGTTGCTGGGCTCCCTGTGTCACCTCTGGTGATCATGGCGATTGTTTTCACCATTTATATCATCGGCGGCTGCATTATGGATGCCCTCGCCTTACTTTTGATTACGATCCCAATTTTCTATCCGGTAGCCATACAACTCGACTATGACCCTATATGGTTTGGCGTGACCATAACGGTTATAACAACCATGGGGGCAGTTACACCGCCGGTGGGGGCATCTGCCTACGTGGTTGGCGGAATGGCCAAGGGTGTCTCTCTGGGGGACGTATTTAAAGGAGTTTCGTACTTTTTACCAGCATATGTTGTGTGCGTTGCACTATTGATGGTATTCCCTCAACTCGTAACAGTATTATCCAATCTTGTACGATAGCAGTTTACAGAGAACAACGATAATGACACATTATAGCTCAGGACTGAGGTTATACGTTAAGTATGCAGCGGTAATTTAAAGGTGAAAGGACAAAAAAATGGGTGAGGAAAAACTCTTTGCTGACATTACCGTATTAAGCTTAGAACAAGCAACCGTGCTTCCATATTTAACATATCGCCTGGTCCAGGATGGGATGAAGGTGATCCGAATAGAGCATCCCGTCTACGGTGATCCGAACAGGAAGGTTGGGGAGGACAGGTTGGGAGAACCCATGCTGCGGACCTACTTTTTGCCCATCAATGCCGGGAAAAAGGCGATAACCCTGAATCTGGGATCCCCCGAGGGAAAAGAGCTACTCTACCGTTTGATTGAGAAATTGAACGTGGATATTTTCGCCACGAATCAACTGCCGAGAAACTATGAAAAGCTCGGTATAGACTATGAGACCCTCCACGGAATAAAGAAAGACATTATCTGGTTGGGGGTGACCGGTTTCGGTCCTGATAGCAATGAGGCCGCCTATGACCCTATACTGCAGGCGAGGGGGGGGATGATGGAGCTGACCGGGGAAAAGGATGGTACGCCGATGATTATCGGCATACCCCTCCCCGACATGGGAAGCAGCGAACACGGATACGGCCTCATCATGAAGGCCCTGTACAAGCGTCAACGTACCGGTGAGGGGACGAGGATAGACCTCGCCATGTTTGAGAGCACCGTCTCGTGGCATACGGTCCCCATAACCCTTACCCGATCATTCGGTGCACACATCACCCGCAGGGGGAATACGCATGAGTTCTTCGCGCCGGTTTCGGTATATCAGACCAACGACGGATATGTCTATATCGCCGTTGGCAATGACCGGCAATGGGAGGACTTTACCAAGATACCCGGGTTTGAATCGTTAAGCACAGAGGAATATAAGACCAATGCCGGGCGCATTGCCGATGTGAAAAACCTCAACAGACAGATAGAAGAGATCACCAAGCGATTTTCCACCAAGGAGATCGTTGATATCTTCAATGAGAGGACCATCCCGATCTCCAAGATCAACACCATCGAAGAGGTCACCCAAGATCCCTTGGTGAATGAGAAACTGCTCTCGGCCAAAGATCCTACAACGGGTACTGAGATAACCCTCGCACCTTCCCCCTATAGCACACCATATCTCGAGTCCGTTAAGAGGATCCTCTCCTTCCCTCCACGCTTCGGGGAACATAATGAGGAGCTCTATGGCGCTGCCTTGGGGATGAGCACAGGAGCGATCGCTGAATTGAAGGAAAAGGGGGTTATATAGAGAATATGGAGTATTGGACATAGTGGAGGCGGTTATGAATATCGTCGTCTTGGTGAAGCAGGTACCCGATAGCGAGGCACGGGTTCACGCGAAGCCCGATGGGTCGGCAATGGAGGTGGAGGATAAATATACCCTGAACTTCTTCGACTCTCTGGCGGTGGAGGAGGCCCTGCGGATCAAGGAACAGGGAGGCACTGGTACGGTGACGGTTATGACCCTCGGGGGCCAGAAGGCCGTCGAGGCCTTGCGGACCGGGCTCGCCATGGGGGCTGATGAGGCGATCTTGCTGCAGGATCCTGCCTTTGAGGGCGGTGATGCATACGCCACGGCGAGGGCCTTGGCACGGGCGATCAAGGATATGGAGTATGATTTGATACTGTGCGGCAAGGAGGCCTTTGATGATTCATCAGGGGCGGTGGGTCCGCTGGTAGCGGAGTTCTTGGGAATACCCTCTATTGCGGTCGCTGTCAGGGTAGAGGTATCCCCTGGTGAACGAACGGTCGTTGTGGAGCGGGAGATAGAGGGAGGCAAGGAGGTCATCAAGGCCCCCCTCCCCCTCCTCATCTCAGCGCAGAAGGGGCTCAATGAACCTCGAGTTCCACCTGTGATGGGTGTGATGAAGGCCATGCGGGCAGAGATCAAGATGCGCGACCTGGCTGCCCTCGGTCTTTCCCCTGATGAGGTGGGAAGGGCAGGGGCCAGGGAGGAGATACTGCGCTACTTCCCGCCCCCTGGGCGGCCTCCGGTTACGATCATCAAGGGTGAAGCAGCCGATGCGGTCAAGGAATTGGTCAAACTCCTCAAAAACGAGGTCAAGGTGATATAGGGGGTACGAGATGGCGAAAGGAGTATGGGTCTTTGCGGAGCATCAGGATGGTAGGGTGAGGAAGGTGACCCTGGAACTCTTGGGGAAGGGTCGAACATTGGCTGATGCCCTGGGGGTAGGACTGACGGCCCTCCTGCTCGGCTCGGACCTCGATGCGCAGGCCCAGATGTTGGCGGCGTATGCCGATACGGTATATCAATGGGATGACCCCACCCTGGAGCACTACAACAGCGATGTCTATCTGCAGGTCATTGCTGACCTGGTGGGCGAAGAGGAACCGGAGATTTTATTGGCCGGGGCCACGGTCTTGGCCAGGGACCTCCTGCCCAGGTTGGCGGGCCGCTTGGGTACTGGGGTTGCCGTAGATTGCCTTAACCTGGAATTGGGGGATGATGGCTTCCTTATCGCCAGAAGGCCTCTCTTCGGAGGGAAGGTCTTGGCAGATGTGGTCTGTCGCACATCAAAGCCCCAGATCGCCCTGGTGCGACCCAATTCCTTTCCGGTTCCTCCTGCGAGCGGGGACTCCACAGGAGAAGTTCTCAAACGAGCGGTTGAAATTGATCCTGACCGCGTGAAGCTAGAGGTAGTGGAGGTGATCAGGACCAGCAAGGAGAAGTTGGATCTCACCGAGGCGGAGATAATCGTCACGGGTGGCACGGGGATGAAGTCACCGGAAAACTTCCGCCTCTTAGAAGGGCTCGCTGATGTCCTGGCCGCCACCGTGGGGGCCACGAGGGCGGTGGTGGACAATGGTTGGAGACCTCATGGTGACCAGGTGGGTAAGAGCGGCAAGACCGTTTCACCCAACCTCTACGTTGCTGTAGGACTGTCCGGGGCCATTCACCACGTCATGGGGATGGATACCTCCAAGGTGGTGGTGGCCATCAACAAAGACCCCCAAGCCCCCATCTTCCAATACGCCGACTATGGGATCGTGGGTGACCTCTTTGAGTTCGTTCCCCTTTTG
The DNA here is from genome assembly GCA_964419065.1 of uncultured Thermodesulfobacteriota bacterium. GTDB lineage: Bacteria > Desulfobacterota > B13-G15 > B13-G15 > RBG-16-54-18 > CAYQOD01. The sequence continues at coordinate 5,113 of CAYQOD010000005.1, forward strand.
ACAGAAGAGTTGAAGAAAGAATTAGGTAAGGGGTAAGGACGTGGAGAAGGTAGATGCAGTGGTGGTAGGTGGAGGATTAGGGGGGCTCGCCTCTGCCTACTGCCTCGCCAAAGAAGGCATCCAAGTCCTGGTCTTAGAGCGGGGCGACCATCCAGGGAGCAAGAACGTTACCGGCGGGAGGATCTACCTTCGCCCCCTCCGCCCCTACCTGCCTGAACTTTGGGATGAGGCACCCCTGGAACGGCGGGTCACCACGGAGGTGATCACCCTGATGGGGGACGATTCCGCTCTTACGCTTCGATTTACCTCGGAACGGTTCCGTGATGGGTTTCCGCACAGCTATACGATCTTGAGGTCGCGGTTTGACAGGTGGCTCGGCGCACAGGTCATGGAGAGGGGCGGGTTCGTGATCCCACAGCGTCGCGTCACCGATCTCATGAAGGAGAATGGTCGCGTAGTGGGTGTGGTATCCGAGGGCGAAGAGATCCCGGCTGACGTGGTCATCATCGCCGATGGTGCCCTCTCCTTGATGGCGGAGAAGGCGGGTTTGAGAGGTCCTCTCCTGCCCCGAAACGCAGCGGTGGGGATTAAAGAGGTGATCCAACTCTCGCCAGAGGTCATCGAGGAACGCTTTGGCGTGAGGCCGGGTGAAGGAGCTGCTCACCTCTTCGTTGGGTCCGTCACCCGTGGGAGCTTCGGCGGCGGGTTCCTCTATACCAACCGTGATACCATCTCCCTCGGCTTGGTGGTGGGTATTGAGTCCTTTCTGCGCGGCGACCCCCTCACCGAGATTCACCGACTCCTGGAGGGGTTCAAGGAGCGGGAGGAGGTGGCCCACCTTATCAAGGGTGGGGAGTTGATGGAATACTCCGCACACCTCATCCCCGAGGGTGGAAATAACCCGATGCCCCGACCCTATGGCGATGGGGTGATCGTGGTGGGGGACGCCGCGGGATTTGCCCTCAACATGGGGATCACGGTGCGAGGGATGGAATTTGCCCTCGCCTCTGGGTGCATGGCCGCTCAAGCGGCCAAGAGGGCCATGGAGAAAAATGACTTCTCCTCATCAGCGCTTGCCCACTATGAGACCCTGCTCAAAGAGAGCTTCGTCCTGCGGGATATGGAGACCTTTCGAGACAGTTTAGGGGTCTTGGAGACGCCCCGTGTCGTAGGTTTTTACCCCCCATGGCTGTGCTCAATCATGGAAGAGCTCTTTTGGATAGATGAGGGGCAAAAGGAGAAGATCTCCTCCACACTATGGAAAGGGATGAAGAGGGGAGTTTTCAACCCAGCAGGCCTCAAGGACCTCTGGAAGTTCAGGAAGATATGATGGACCCTGCCTCTAAGCTCGCAGTAGATGCCTTCAAGAACGATGGGGAGAGTCATATTTCCATCAGACAGGAGATCTGCAAGGGATGCGTTGAGAGATATTGCCTCTCCATATGCCCAGGAGGGCTCTATTCCGTCAATGAGGAGACCGGAGAACTCCTGATAGAGTATACGGGATGTCTGGAGTGTGGCAGTTGTCGAGTGGCCTGCCCCCACGGCGCCCTGGAGTGGAGTTACCCCCGAGGCGGGTTTGGGGTACAGTACAGGTATGGATAGGAGATAAGATATGGGTAAGAGAGAGCTTTGGGCGATCAAGAGCCAAGAACGCAAACCCCTGCGCGAGATGGTCTATGAACGGCTCAAAAGACGTATCCAGAGGGGAGAGATCAAGGCTCATGAACGCCTCATTGAGCAGGATTTGGCTGCGGAGATGGGGTTGAGCCGAACGCCCGTCAGGGAGGCCATCTCCAAGTTAGAACAAGAGGGACTGATTAATAAGATTCCTCAGAGGGGTGCGGTGGTAAGAGGAACCACTAAGGAGGAGATCGAGGAGGTGTTCGGACTCCGAATGGTCCTGGAGAGTTATGCAGCGTCGTTGACTACCGAGAGGATAGATGAAGAAATATTACAGCAACTGGATGCAATGCTTGACAAGCAACGCAGGACCCTGGAGCAGGGTAATGTCAACAGGTATATACAATTGAACACCCAGTTTCATGATCTGATTTATCGTGAGAGCAAGAGTGATAAGCTCTATCAGATGATCAACAATCTCCGGGATTATTTCTACAAGTACCGAGTCTTAATCCTCAAGCTGGGTGAGATGCCCACGATATCCTTGCAGGATCATACAAACATGGTACAGGCCATGAGGGAACGGGATGCACACAAGGTGGAAGCATTGGTCAAAGAGCATATCTTGAGGGGGCGAGAGAGGATATTGTGGGAGATAGAGGAGGGGAGGCTCTCCTTAGAGTAAGGTGAGTACAGAGGGGCACGTGAAACATCGTATTAAGGTGTTGATCGCCAAGCCGGGTCTTGATGGACACGATCGAGGGGCCAAGGTGGTGGCCTATGCCCTACGGGATGCGGGGATGGAGGTGATCTATACGGGCCTGCACCAGACCATCGATCAGATCATCAATGCCGCCATGCAAGAACATGTGGACGTCATCGGACTGAGCATCATGTCTGGAGCCCATCTCCCCATTGCTGAGAATGTTATGAGGAGGATCAGGGAGGAGGGGATGGATGATGTCCTCGTAGTGGTGGGAGGGGTTATTCCGGACAAGGATCTCTCTATGCTGAAGGAGTTGGGGGTAGGGGGGGTATTTCCTGGCGGGACACCATTGCAGGAGATAACGACCTTTATCAAGGAAAACGAGAGAAAGAGAGAAGGATAGGGAGAGAAACAATGGGTGTGGCCAAGTACATCAAGGATGAAAAGGATGCGATACAGGAGGTCATCCTTCAGTCAGGCATACGGATCAAGCCTGTTTATACCCCCCAAGACCTGGAGGAGGTCGGTTTCGACTATGTCCAAGACCTGGCTGACCCGGGTCAACATCCTTTCACCAGGGGAATTCATAAGCTGGGATACAGGAGCCGGGCCTGGACCACCAGGCAGTACACTGGTTTCGGGGCCCCCAAGGAGACCAATGAGCGATTTAAGCTCATGATCTCCCACGGGCAGACCGGCCTGAATGTGGCCTTCGATCTCCCCACCCAGATGGGGCTTGACTCCGACGATCCCCTGGCCGAGGGAGAGGTGGGCAGGGTTGGGATGGCGGTGGATACACTGAGGGACTTTGAGATTGCATTTCAAGATATCCATCTCGATCGTATCGGCACCGGCCTCACCATCAATGCCGTCGCCTCCATCATGTTAGCCATGTATCAGGCCGTGGCCGAGAAGTTCGGGTACGCCCCCACGGTGATCAGCGCCACGCCCCAAAATGATATCCTCAAGGAAATGATCGGGAGGGGGATGTGGATCTTTCCTGTAGATCCTGCTGTCAAACTCATTGGGGACACCATGGAGTACAGCATCACCACCATGCCCCGAACCAATCCGGTGAGTGTGTGCGGCTATCACATCAGGGAGTCTGGTGCGACCCCTGCCCAGGAGATCGCCTATGCCTTCCAGATCGCCAACACCTACATCGAAGAGGTGGTGAATCGAGGTTATCACGTCGATCAGTTCGCCCGAGGGATCACCTTTAACTTCAACATCTTCGGTAACCTCTGGGAACAGATCGCCAAGTTCCGGGCGGCCCGCAAGCTCTGGGCCAAGATACTCAAAGAGCGGTGGGGTGCTCAGGACGACCGGACCATGTTCCTGAGAGGCCTGTTCGGAGGAGGGGGATCAGGATTGACGAAAGAACAGCCTATCATTAATGTGGTAAGGAGCGCCTACTATGCCCTGGCGGCTGCCCTGGGAGGGGCCCAGACTACCGCTCTCTGCTCCTATGATGAGGCCTATACCATCCCCACCCCCTATTCGGCCTTGATATCCCTGCGTACCCTCCAGCTCTTGATGGATGAGGTGGGACTGAGGGACACTGTAGATCCCTTGGCTGGCTCTTATTTCATTGAGACCCTTACCAAGGAGATGGAAGAGAAGATCCTTGAGGAGATGGAGGAGATTGATAACGTCGGTGGGATGAAAGAGGCCGTGGCAACAGGTTATGTCCAGAGGAAGGTGGCTCAGCAGGCCTATGAGTGGTACACGGGGCTGGAGACGGGTGAGTATGTCAAGATCGGGGTCAACAGGTACACCGATCCCGGTGCCCTGGGTGGTGAGGGAAGGATTGAGCTCCACGACTACGATCCGAAGACCGCCGAAGGACAGATCCAGAGCCTGGAAGAGGTGAAGCGTACCCGCGATAAACGGGAGGTTGCGAGGACGCTGAAGGAGTTAGAGAAAACGGTTATGTCAGGGAAAAACGTCATGCCCATCCTGGTGGAGTGCTGTCGGGCCTATGCCACGGTTGGAGAGATGACAGGTGTGTTCCGCGAGGTCTATGGTCAGTGGCAGGAGCCGAGTATCTTCTGAGCGCACATGAACGTTCGGTGGTGTTGAGTTTCTGATCGGAGGGGGTGTTTTACGTGAGGGAAGGGTCGTACCGTCTGGGGTGTGATATCGGCGGCACTTTTACGGATTTTGTGCTCTTTAACGATGAGACCGGTGGGATCCATATCAACAAGTGTCTGACGACCCCGGGGGACCCCTCTGAGGCCGTTGAGCAGGGTATCAGGCAGCTGTTGCAGCAGGTCCCTGGCTTTCATGAGCGGCTTGAGGAGATCATCCACGGGACAACCCTGGTCATTAACGCCATCATCGAACGAAAAGGGGCTACAACGGGTCTCATGACGACAAAGGGTTTTAAGGATGTACTGGAGTTGGGCAGAGAGATCCGTTATGATGCATATGACATCTTTGCCGAATATCCAGAGCCACTGGTCCCTCGACCACTCCGCATGGAGCTGGATGAGAGGATCTGCAGTGACGGTCGTGTGTTGAAACCCCTCGATGAGGGTAAGGTCAAAAGCATCCTTTCCAAGCTCCTTGACGCCGGTATCCAATCCCTGGCCGTCTGCCTCATCAACTCCTTTGAAAATTCCATCCATGAGCTGAAGATCAAGGAGATCGTCTCTCGGGAGGCACCCGATCTCTTCCTCTCCATCTCGTACGATGTGCTGCCTCAGATACGTGAGTACGAGAGGACGAGCACCACGGTGGCCAATGCCTATGTGAAGCCTATAACAGCGAGCTACCTCGAGAAGCTGAGGACGAGGCTTGAGTCTCTGAAGTTTACGGGCAAACTGTTCATCATGCTCTCCAGCGGAGGGATAACCTCTGTGGATACTGCCAGGGAGTATCCGGTCCGCGTCATCGAGTCCGGTCCCACTGCCGCGGTCATAGCCGGACAGTACTACGGGAGGCTCTTTGAGATAGAGGACATATTCTGTTTTGACATGGGGGGAACGACGGCCAAGTCATGCCTCATTCAGAAGGGTAAGGCCGGGCTCGTGTCGACCTTTGAGGTAGGGCGCGTGCAGCGGTTCAAAAAAGGCAGTGGTCTCCCGATCCAGGTGCCGGTAGTGGACTTAATGGAGATCGGGGCAGGAGGGGGAAGCATTGCCCGGATAAACAAGATGGGGCTGCTTCAGGTGGGACCAGAGAGTGCAGGGGCTGCCCCGGGTCCTGTCTGTTATGACAGGGGCGGAACCGAGCCCACGGTAACCGACGCCGATTTGATCCTCGGCTACCTCGACCCTCACTATTTCTTAGGCGGGGAGATGGTTTTGAATAAAGAGGCTGCTCAGCGGGCCATTGATGAGAAGATAGCGAAACCTCTTAATACAACCCTCGTGGGCGCGGCCCTCGGTATCCATGATCTGATAAATGAGACGATGGCGGCAGCGGCCAAGACGCACATTGCCGAGAAGGGTGGAAACCCGAGCATCGTTACGGTTGCCGCCTTCGGTGGGGCTGGCCCTGTGCATGCATATGGCCTTGCCAAGAAGATCGGTGCTCCCCGAATACTGGTTCCTCCTCTGGCAGGGGTAGGCTCTGCGATGGGGTTTTTTACCGCTCCTGTGGCCTTTGATATGGCCAGGAGCCATAAGGTGAGGCTCGATGATGCGGACTTCGATAACATCGAGAGGATATTTCATGAGTTAGAGGCAGAAGGGGCGACGATCCTCGAGGGGGCGAGGAAGGGAAGTGAGATAGTACATGAACGGGCCCTGGACATGAGGTTTGTGGGCCAGGGGGCGGAGACCACCATCCCCATTGACAGCAGGCCGTTCGCCCAATGGAGAGGGGAGGAGATACGGCACCTCTTTGACGAACACTACAAAAAGCTCTATGGGAGGACATACCCTGAGACACCTGTGGAGTTCGTCACCTTCAGGGTGAGGGCCCGGCTGGCAGATCGCCCCTTCACGATGCCCCCGCTGGACTGTAAGGAGAGTTCACTCGATGCTGCCACAAAGGGTGAGAGACCAGCTTTCTCAGTCATAACCAACGATTACATCCCCCACACTGTCTATGACCGGTACAAGCTCTTTCCAGGGGCCCTCATAAAGGGTCCTGCCATCGTTGAGGAGAGGGAGTCTACCGTTATCATCGGCGGAGACGCCAGGGCGAGCGTGGACCACTATGGTTTTCTCTGGATCGATCTCAAGGAGGCATGACCGATGAGTAGGACGTTCGATCCCATCACCTTGGAAATCCTCTGGAGGAGGCTGATATCCATTGTGGATGAGGCCGATGCCTCTGTCGCCCGAACGGCCTTTTCGAGCCTCCTTCGCGATGCGCACGATTACACGTGCATGTTCACGGACCGTCACGGACGCGAGCTCGCCCAAGGCACATTCTGCACACCTGGTCAGGCCGGAGCTATGGCCCTGGGGGTGAAGAAGATCATCAATTTTATGCCACGAGGGCAGTATCGCCCCGGCGATGTGTTCATCGTGAACGATCCATGGCTTCTGGCCGGGCATCTAAATGATGTGTGCGTGTTGAGCCCCATTTTCTATAAAGCTCAGATCGCTGCCTTCACGGCCTGCGTCTTTCACCACGCAGACATCGGGGGGCGAGTCTCCTCCGACAACCGCGAGGTCTATGAAGAGGGGCTCTTCATTCCCCCCCTGAAGCTCTACGATGCAGGCGTTCCCAACGAGGCCGTCTTGGATATGATTCGACGGAATGTCAGAACCCCTGATGAAGTGATCGGGGATATCCGATCACAGGTGGCCGCAAATCACGTCTGTGCCCAGAAGGTTGTGGAGATGATGGAAGAGGAGGGTTTGGAGACCCTGGATGACCTCGCGGATGAGATCATCGATCGGACAGAGAGGAGCATGCGGGAGGCCATCAACAAGATCCCCGATGGTCAGTACCCGTATGAGGGTGTGATAGAGGGCGCCGGTAAGAGGGGGGATATCAAGATCTGTATGAACGTGGAGGTCAAGGTAAGCGATATCATGGTGGACTTTGCGGGGACATCCCCCCAGGTGGATTGGGGTGGAAATGTGGTCTACAATTTCACCTATGCCTACGTCTTTATGGCGATCAAGAGCGCTATGGATCCAGATATTCCGATAAACGAGGGTTCAACGCGTCCGGTTCACATGACAGCACCCGAAGGCTGTGTGGTGAACTGCACATTTCCGGCTGCGGTGGCCGCTCGGATGCAGATCGGTCATTTTATGACGGAGATGGTCTTCAAGGCGCTGTCCTCGGCCATACCCGATCGCATCATCGCCGACAGCGGCGGCACCCCTGCCCAGACCAATATCTTTTATGGAAAGAGGCATGATGGAAAGCACTGGCTCACCATGATCATCCGGGGCGGTGGAATGGGTGCCAGCAGCACGATGGACGGTCACCACTGCGCTATCTTCCCCGCCAATGGGGCGAATACCCCCGTAGAGATATTCGAGAGCGACACCCCCCTGCTCGTTCTAGAACGGGGCCTGATTCCCGATTCAGGCGGCCCTGGAAAAAAGCGGGGTGGGCTCGGAAGAAAGATGGTCATCCGTGTCCCTGATGATGAGTATGCCCCCAGACCGCCGGTTACCATCGCCATTCAAGCAGGCCGTTACCGGTACCCACCGCAAGGGTTATTCGGGGGAGGGCCGGGGGCGAAGGCCCAATTTTTGGTCGACGGCGAACCTGGTGATCCGAGCGGGTTGACGTTCTGCAAGCCAGGACAGGTGATGGCCTTTTACAGCGCCGGTGGTGGGGGATACGGAGATCCGCTGGAACGAGATCCCGAGGACGTGGAATGGGATGTGGCCCATGGCTACGTGAGCATCGAGCGGGCCAAGGCAAATTATGGGGTCGTCATTGATCCTGTGACGATGGAAGTGGATTATGGGGCCACGGAGGAACTGCGCACGAAGAGGAGATGAGGCGGGGCATCCACCGTCGAGCACGTTTTTGGCGCGCGAAGAGCTGAGGAGAGAGAAAAGGGTGCCCACGGAGAAAGGCGGAGATGCTATGACTGCCGCGACCTTTATGCCGGATATCAAATCCCTGGACGAGTTGGCAGCGTTGCAACTCGAGGGGTTGAAGTGCACGGTGAGATATGCCTATGAGGGATCGACGTTCTACCGGAAGCGCCTCGATGAAGCGGGGGTACGGCCCGAGGGCATCAGGGGACTTGACGATCTTGCGAAGCTCCCCTTTACGACTGCCGATGACCTGCGAGCAGGATATCCGTTTCCGCTGCTCTCTGTGCCTTTGGAGAAAGTAGTAAGGATCCATGCATCGTCGGGAACGACCGGAAAGAGAAAGGTCCTCTGCTACACCCAGAAGGATATCGACGACTGGGCAGATATGTTCGCCCGCTGCTATGAAATGGCCGAATTAAGTCATGAAGATCGCGTGCAGATTGCGGTGGGGTACGGGGTCTGGACCGCAGGTGTGGGCTTTCAGTTGGGCTGCGAGCGTTTCGGCGCCATGGCCGTCCCTGCTGGGCCCGGCAATATCGATATGCAGTGTCAATTTCTCGAGGATTTTCAATCCACGGTCCTCTGCTGTACCGCCTCGATGGGGTTGCTCATGGCCGAGGAGGTGGAGAAACGGGGGATCCGTGATCGGATCAATCTCAAGAAGGTGATCTTCGGCTCAGAGCGCAGCAGCGATGCCATGCGGCGCAAGATCAAGGATCTCATGGGAGTTGAGGATATATTCGATATACCGGGGATGACGGAGCTGTACGGTCCCGGCACAGGTCTTGACTGCCTCAAGCACGAGGGGATCCACTATTGGGCCGATTACTACATCCTGGAACTCTTGGATCCAGAGACTCTGAAACCCGTACCACCAGGGGAGATCGGTGAGATGGTGGTGACCACCTTACGCAAGGAAGCAGCCCCCCTGATCAGGTATAGGACGCGGGACCTCACCAAGTTGATCACCCACCCCTGCTCCTGCGGCAATATACTCCCGATGCATGATCGCCTCCTGGGAAGGTCCGATGATATGTTTATCATCAGGGCGGTGAACGTCTATCCCGGCCAGATCGATCACATCCTCTCGCACACGCCCGGGGCGGGGAGTGAGTATCAGATCATACTGGAGCGGAAAGAAGACGGCAAGGACTACATGACCATCAAGGTGGAGCGTGAAAGGGGCGGTAGCCCCTCCCGTGACCAGGAGTTGAGTAGAAGGATAGAGGATGAGATCAAGAAGCAGGTCTTGGTGAGCGGCCGGGTTGAGGTCGTGGACTATGGATCGCTGCCCCGTTCGGAGCGCAAGTCCAAGAGGGTCTTCGATAAGAGGGAAGAATAAAGAGGGAGGTAAGAAATGGTGCGTTTCGATTATCTCCAGCCTTCCACGGTAGATGAGGCTATCTCCCTATTGCATGAACAGGGGACGATGCTTATCGCTGGAGGGACGGATGTAATGGTAGGGATCAAACAGCGCAAGATCACCCCCAAGATCCTCATCTCCCTGCGCGGTATCAAGGGGTTGGATTATATTGAACCCGAGGGTGGGGGGGTGAGGATTGGAAGTATGACCACGCACCGGGCCCTGGAACGGTCTCACCTGATTAAGGAGCGGGTTCCTGCTCTGGCGGACGCCGTGGAAAATCTGGGGTCCGTTCAGATCAGGAACGTGGCCACCATCGGGGGGAATATCTGCAACGCCGCGCCCTCGGCTGACACCGCCCCTCCACTGCTCGCCTGCGGGGCTGAGGTGAAGATAAAGGGGGCCAAAGGGGAACGGGCTATACCCCTGGAGAAATTCTTTGTGAGTCCCGGAGAGACGGCCCTCGGTGGTGATGAGATACTGATAGAATTTATCATTCCAGAGCCTTCGACATATACCAGCAGCGCCTACTGGAAACACACACGCCGGCAGGCCATGGACCTCCCCATCTTGGGGGCGGCACTTGCTTTGTCAGTGGACAAGGGGAAGACACCGAACTTGCAGAAGCTCATAGAGGCGTCCGCCCCGGAGGAGGAGATCTTACGCTCTCTGGATGAGAGCGGGTTGATATGTCAAGATGCGAGGATAGCCCTGGGTGTGGCTGCCCCCACCCCTATAAGGACCAAGGGGGCAGAGGCTGTGTTGAAAGGGGCGAAACTGACTGCAGAAAGGCTGGATGAGGCAGTCAGGGTGGCCTCCCAGGAGGCCCAACCCAGGGATTCCCTCAGGGGAGCAGCCTGGTATCGCAGAGAGATGATCCAGGTCCTCATCAAGAGGTTGACCATTACGTGTCTGGAGAGGATCTTTATGGGAGGGAAGCGATGAAAAAGGCTATTGCTTTTGTCCTCAATGGAGAGAAGGTAGAGGTGGAGGTGGAGCCCCACTGGACCCTCCTCCATCTGTTGCGGGAGCACTTTGATCTAACTGGCGCAAAGGAAGGGTGTGGTGTGGGAGAATGTGGCGCCTGTACCGTTATACTCGATGGAAAGGCGGTTAATTCCTGCATCTTCCCTGTTATGGAGGTTGAGGGATGTGAGGTGTTGACGATCGAGGGACTTACCGAGATGGCCCAAACAGGGCTCCATCCCATACAACGGGCCTTCATTGACCATGGGGCTATCCAATGCGGGTTCTGCACCCCGGGGATGGTCCTCTCGGCCAAGTATTTGTTGGATGAGAATCCTCACCCTCATGATGAGGAGATAAAGAAGGGGATTGCAGGGAATATCTGCCGTTGCACAGGCTATGTACAGATCATCAGGGCCATCAAGGCTGTGGCAGAAGGAGGGGCGAATGGAGGGGCTGATTAATGTAGGCATGCGGGTCCCGAAAAAGGACGCCTACGAGAAGGCGACTGGCAGGGCCATCTACATGAACGACCTGAAGCTCAAGGGGATGCTCTATGGGAAGATCCTCTATAGCAGATACCCTCATGCCAAGATAGTCAAGATCGATACCTCGAAGGCTGAGAGGCTTCCGGGGGTAAAGGCGGTCCTTACTGGGTACAACATCCCGGAGATACGATTCGGCTTCTATAAGGATAACACCCCTCTGAAACAGGGAAAGGTCTGCTCTCTGCGGGATGAGGTGGCTGCCGTAGCGGCCATTGACCCAGAGATCGCTGAAGAGGCCCTTGATCTGATTGAGGTGCACTATGAAGAGTTGCCCGGAATATTTAACACGGAAGAGGCGATGAGGGATGATGCCCCCCTTGTCCATGAGGGGCATAAGACCAATATACTCAAACTCCCCTGGAAGTTGATCTGCGGCGATGTGGAGGAGGCGAGAAGAAACTCCTCCTCTGTGGTCCAGGACAGGCTTAAGGTCACCTGGGTAACCCACTGTTGCATGGGGACCAGCGGTTGTGTTGCCCTTTTCGATTATCAGGACAATCTTACCATATATACCATAACTCAGATCCCCTCACTTGCCCAGCGGGATTTTTTGGATGCCCTCAAGACCATGGGTCTGGCGGGTAAGAAGGTGAGGGTGATCCAGACCACCATTGGGGGTGGCTTTGGGAGTAAACTCGACACCTATGCCTACGAATATATCGCTATACTCCTGGCCCATAAGACCCAGCGGCCGGTCAAGGTCTTGTTTGACAGGGAAGAAGAATTCAAGGCCACTTCTACCCGACAACCAGCCATCATCGACATCGCCCAAGGGTGCACGAAGGACGGGAGACTGACCTTCCGGGATATCTCCATGATCCTCGACAACGGTGCCCACACCTCCTGGGGGGCCACCACCCCATCGGTGATGATGATGCCCATCTCGTCGCTTTATAAGGTCCCCAATGTACGATACACGGCCACGTGTGTCTATACCAACAATACGTATAGCCAGGCAATGCGGGGCTACGGTAACCCTCAGGCTACCTTTGCCATCGAGTCTTCGATGGATGCATTGGCTCAGGAGGCGGGCAAAGACCCCATGGAGTTTCGCCTCATCAATGCCAACGAGCCAGGAGAGGTAACCTCCCAGGGTTTTAAGATCTCTTCCTGCGCCCTACGGGAGTGCATCGAGGAGGTGGGCAAGAGGCTGGGTTGGAAGCAGAAGCGAGGGAAGGGGAATGGTCGTGGGGTCGGAATGGCTTCTCTCATCCACGTGGGAGGAGGGGCCAGGGTTTATAAGTCGGATGGGTGCGGTACCATCATAAAAGTAGACGATTTCGGCAAGGTAGATGTCTTCACCGGAGCCTCCGAGATTGGCCAGGGGTCGGAGACGGTGATCGCCCAGATCGTGGCAGAGGAATTAGGTATCAGGACAGAGGATGTCACAGTGATCAACAATGACACCGACTGCTGTCCCTGGGACGTAGGGGTACACGCCAGCAGGACCACGTTCGTTGCTGGCAATTCAGCCCTGGGGGCGGCCCGTAAGGTGAAGGAAGAGATACTGAGGCTTGCAGCGCTGACCTTGAGCGAACCCGAGGATGTCCTAGAGATTAAAGACAGGGTAGTCTATTCCAAGCGGGACGTAGAGAAGACGACTGATTTAGCCAAGCTCTTGCGTGGTGCGCACTACACCCGTCAGGGAAGGATGCTCATGGCCGAGTATTTCTACGACCCGGATAACGAGATGCTGGGAAAAGAATTCATGGGGAACCTCTCCATGGCTTATGCCTTCGGTACCCATGGTGTCGAGGTGGAGGTAGATAAGAAGACCGGGCAGGTAAGAATTGTACAGTACGTGGCAGCGCACGATGTGGGCAAGGCCATCAACCCTATGTTATTGGAGGGACAGGTCTATGGCGGGGCAGCCATGGGGATCGGCTATGCCCTCACCGAACAACTCATCCTGGAGAAGGGAGAGGTGAAGAACCCCAACTTTCTCGACTATAAAATCCTCACGGCCAAGGATATGGTTCCTATAGAATCGGTGATTATCGAGCCTATGGAAAAGCATGGACCCTTCGGGGCCAAGGGTATTGGTGAACCCGGCTGTGTCCCCACCGCCCCGGCCATCGCCAATGCCATATATGACGCTGTCGGAGTGCGAATAACGGAACTCCCCATCACCCCTGAAAAGGTCCTCGCTGCGCTGAAGGAAAAGGAGAAAAGGCAAGGAAAATAACTGAGCCTTGGAAACCCGTCATTTTAGCCCTGCCGCACGGCGGGGCTTTTGTTTTTGCTTATGACTCACGCAACCGAACAGCCGTTGTCGTCACTACCTGGTTTTATTGAGAGGAGGATCTTGCAATAAGGGTCAAAGCATGAGATCATTGTTTCGGAAATAATTATCCAATCTCCCCTAATCCCCCTTTTCTAAAGGGGGGAGGGGGGAATTGTCAATTTTCATCGTTCGTGGGCCATGAGGCCATCGTGGATAATCGCTTGTTACGATGACATTCATGACAGGAGGTGTGGTTGGGGCAAACAGATATCTATAAACGATTGGCAGAACATCTCTCGCAATTGGGCATGGGATACCCACCGACTGAGGATCTGGAGGAGATCCTGAAGGCCAACTTCACCGCGAAAGAGGCTGAGGTTGCCCTGGCGCTTCCGACCAGGGTCATCCCCTTGCAACCCGTCGGAACCGATGAGATCATGGAGGCGGTCAGTCTTCCGCGTGTTGAGTTAGAGCAGATCCTGGAGGGTCTTGCAGATAAGGGGTTGCTCTATTCCGGCACGACCGAAGACGGCACGAAGGGGTATGCCCTGCAGCAGGTCGGCTTCGGGTTTCCCCAGACCTTCTTCTGGAAAGGGGAAGATACGCCCCATGCCCGAAACATGGCTGCACTGGTTGCCAAGTACTTTAACCGGGAGGTGACACAAGAGGCGTACGGTCCTGCTGAGACCAAACCGTTCCGCTACATACCCGTGGGGAAGACCATCGAACATGAGATCGAGACGGTCTACCCCTATCAGATGATGGAGCGTGTGATCCAAGGGGCCGAGGTCATTGCTGTGGCCCACTGCCCGTGTCGCATGACTGCGCGTCTGCGCGGCAGAGGGTGTGATCATCCCTCAGAGGTCTGCATGAAGTTTGACGATATGGCCAAGTACCTGATCGAGCGAGGATTAGCGAGACAGATCACCAAGGAGGAGGCCCTCGAGATCATCAAACAGAGTGAAGAGGCAGGTCTCGTACACTTTGTCGATAATGCCATAGATGGCATCAAGCATAACTGCAACTGCTGTGGTTGCGCATGCTGGAATGTAGGCAACATCAAGCGCAGAAAGATCCCAAGAGATGTCCTCATGGCCACCTATTTTATCCGGGTGACAAACGAGGATGAATGCACCGGTTGTGGGGAATGCGTTGACGTATGCCCGGTCGATGCCCTGGCGATGGAGGATAATGTCGTCGTCATTGAAAAGGATTGGTGTATCGGCTGCGGTATCTGCGTTGACCGATGCCCCACCGACGCAGCCCAATTGCGGCTCAGACCGGATAAGATGGATCAAGAACCGACATCTGATTTCAAGAAACTCCATGAAAAGATATTGGAGGAGAAGGGATTGAGATAGAACTCAAGACCTTGTTTACCTGGGTAACGAAAGGATTCATGTGATGAAAGTATAACCTGGCCTACCGTGGAGGTGTAAGGGTATAATATTTTTTAAGGATGATGAAGGAGATGAAAGGTTTT
>CAYQOD010000006.1:0-19767 GCA_964419065.1 uncultured Thermodesulfobacteriota bacterium
ATCCCCGATATCTGCATTCTTGGTCAGTACCATCCCCGCGAAAGGGGCCCGGATCATGGTATATTCCAAAGCAATATTCGCACCCTCCAGTGCGGCAAGGTTGGCCTTCACCGTGGCCTCTGCCGCCTCAACAGCGGCCGCCGCCTTCTCGTAACGGGCACGGGCGGCATCATAGGTCGCCTGGGCGATAACGCCTTTTGCAAGCAGTTCCTTGTATCGGTTCAATGAAAGGGTTGCATCACGAAGTTCGACCTTGGCCTGTTCACGGTTGGAACGGGCCGCCTTGACATTGGCATCTGCCTGGTCTCTGGCAGCCGCTACATCCTGGCTTTCGAGACGCGCCACCACCTGATCTCTTTCCACGCGGCTCCCTTCCTCAACCCCCAGCCAGATGAGACGTCCGGTTACCTTCGATGCAAGGGAGGACTTGCGTTGCGGGACGACATAGCCACTCGCATTGAGGACGGTAAAAGTCTGAGAGGGATAAATCTGCGTGACGGTAACTACCCGGACCCGCAGGGGGGGTGTAAAAACGCCGAGGATAGAGAGTAACACCAAAAGCAGGAGGCCCAAGAGTATCAGTACTGCAGAGAGCATCCTTTTTTGTCTTCGCGGCTGAAAAGCCGCCTTGGCCTTATCTATCTTCAGTCTTGAGAGGTCTTCATGAGTCATAAACCGCGGCCCTCCTCCCGGGTAAGGAAAAAATCCTAACACATCCGCCGAGGAAGGACAATGCCCAAGGATCGTTTCCGGCATACAGAATAAAGACTTCCTGAAAATCATCGGCGACATATCAACCAATGAGGGACGGTCGGGGAAAAAATGATTGACTACCGCACCGTACTATGGTAAGAAGGTATCAGGAGTATGATAAAAGGAAAGGGAAAACCTCATAGAGAGTCGAAAAAGGCCCCCGCAAGGGGGTCTTTTTTTGCATCAAATGTGGGCACACAGAGATGTCAGCCAGAGAGGTAAAGGCCGTTATCGCCCTGGAAGACGGAAGGGTCTTTGAGGGAAGGGCCTTCGGGGCCAGGGGGGAGCGGTACGGGGAGATCGTCTTCAACACCAGCATGACCGGCTATCAGGAGATCCTGACCGACCCCTCTTATAAAGGGCAAATCGTCACTATGACCTACCCGCTTATCGGTAATTACGGTGTAAACGCCGCGGACGTGGAGTCCCATAGACCCCACGTGGAGGGGTTCGTGGTCCGGGAATACTGTAGCAACTACAGCAACTGGCGGGCGGAGGGGACCCTGGAGGACTTTCTGAAACGGTACGGCATCATCGGGGTGGAAGGGATCGATACGAGGGCCGTCACCCGCCACATCCGCTCGGCAGGGGCCATGAAGGCGGTCATCTCCACCGAGGACCTGGACCCCCGGAGGCTGGTACGCAAGGCCCAGGACTCCCCCGGATTGGTGGGCAGGGATATGGTTAAGGACGTCACCTGCAGGGAACGGTACCCCTGGTCCTCTGGCAGGGAACCGTCTAAGTTCCCCGCCTTTACGGTAGTCGCCATGGACTTCGGGGTAAAGCATAACATCCTGCGGATCTTGGAGAACCTCGGATGTGCGCTAACGGTGGTCCCGGCGGATACCAGCGCCGAGGAAATCCTCTCCCTCAACCCCGATGGGGTCTTTCTCTCCAACGGACCGGGTGATCCGGCCGGGGTTCCCTATGCCGTCGAAGAGGTGAGGAAGCTCCTGGGCAAGCGCCCCATCTTCGGGATCTGCCTCGGCCACCAGATCCTGGGCCTCGCCTTCGGGGGGCGAACCTTCAAGTTGAAGTTCGGCCACCGGGGGGGCAACCAGCCGGTAAAGGACCTCCGAACAGGGAAGATCGCTATCACTGCACAGAACCACGGCTTCTGCGTGGACATAGAATCCCTCGCGGGGAGTGAAGTGGAGTTGACCCACATCAACCCCAATGACGAGACCCTGGAGGGGATGCGTCACAAGAGGCTTCCGATTTACTCGGTCCAATACCACCCGGAGGCCTCTCCGGGTCCTCACGATGCCCAGGGACTCTTTGAGGGGTTCCTCACCATAATGAAGGAATATCGGGGATACTGAGATGCCCAAGAGGACCGACATCCACACGATCCTGATCATCGGCTCTGGCCCCATCGTCATCAGCCAGGCCTGCGAATTTGACTATTCCGGGACTCAAGCGTGCAAGGCCTTGCGGGAGGAAGGATTCTCCGTGATCTTGGTCAACAGCAACCCCGCCACCATCATGACCGATCCGGAGATGGCCCACAGGACCTATATCGAGCCCATTACCCCTGAGATGGTGGCCACGATCATCGAGCGAGAGAGGCCTGATGCGCTGCTGCCCACCCTGGGCGGTCAGACCGGATTGAACGTAGCGGTCACCCTGGCGGACAGGGGGGTCCTGGACAAATACGGGGTCCGGATGATCGGGGCCAACCAGGAAACCATTCATAAGGCGGAGGACCGTAAACTCTTCAAGGAGGCCATGGCCCGCATCGGCCTGGAGGTGCCCCGCAGCGGTCTGGCCCACTCCATGGAGGAGGCCAGAAGGGCGGCCGATGAGGTGGGGTTTCCGCTCATCGTGCGCCCGAGCTTCACCCTCGGGGGGACCGGCGGCGGGATCGCCTACAACCGAGAGGAGTTCGAGGTGCTCGCCGCCCAAGGGCTACAAAGCAGTATGATCAGCGAAATCCTCATCGAGGAATCGGTGCTCGGCTGGAAGGAGTACGAGCTGGAGGTGATGCGGGACCTCAAGGACAACGTCGTCATCATCTGTTCCATCGAGAACGTCGACCCCATGGGGGTCCACACGGGCGATTCCATCACCGTGGCCCCTGCCCAGACCCTCACCGATAAGGAGTACCAGCAGATGCGTGATGCCGCCATCGCCGTGATCAGGGAGATCGGGGTGGAGACCGGTGGATCCAACATCCAGTTCGCCGTCAATCCCAACGATGGGAGGATGGTGATCATTGAGATGAACCCCCGGGTCTCCCGCAGCTCTGCCCTGGCCTCCAAGGCCACCGGCTTCCCTATCGCCAAGATGGCCGCCAAGTTGGCCATCGGCTACACCCTGGATGAGATCCCCAACGATATCACCAAGAAGACTCCTGCCTCCTTCGAACCGACCATCGACTACTGCGTGGTGAAGATCCCCCGCTTCACCTTCGAGAAGTTTCCCGGGGTCGATGAAACCCTCGGTATCTCCATGAAATCAGTGGGAGAGACCATGGCCATCGGGAGGACCTTCAAGGAGGCACTCCAGAAGGGGCTCCGGTCTCTGGAGATCGGTCGATACGGCCTCGAGGCAAACGGCAAGGAAAATGGCTTTTTCCCCACCTCCCATAAGAAGCGAGAGCGGTTCCGGGAGAAGGTCCGTGAGAGGCTCCGTACCCCCAGGGGAGATCGGATCTTCTGGATCAGATATGCCCTGGAGGCAGGGATCGGGGTGGCGGAGGTTCATCAGTTGACCCGCATAGACCCCTGGTTCTTACACCATATCAAAGAGATCCTGGAGCTGGAGAAAGAGCTCAGGCGTTATCAGGGCGAACTGAGGAAGATGTCGCTCTGGTCGCAGATCAGCTCTCTTGACAACTGGAAGATACCACGGGACCTTTTGCACCAATCAAAGAGGTGCGGTTTTTCTGATCGGCAACTGGCCCATATCCTGAGCTTTAACGAGATGGAGATCCGCCGGTACCGAAAAGAGCAGGGGATCGAGGCCGTCTATAAGCTCGTGGATACCTGCGCGGCAGAGTTCGAGGCCTCCACCCCCTACTACTACGCCACCTATGAGGAGGAGGACGAGAGTCGCATCAGCACGAGACCCAAGATCATGATCCTCGGGGGCGGCCCCAACCGAATCGGTCAGGGCATCGAGTTCGACTACTGCTGCGTCCACGCGGCCATGGCCCTCAAGGAGGACGGCTACGAGACCATCATGGTCAACAGCAATCCTGAAACGGTGAGCACCGACTACGATACCTCAGATAAGCTTTATTTTGAGCCCCTCACCCTGGAGGACGTCCTCAATATCTGCGATCGAGAGCGACCCCAGGGGGTAATCGTCCAGTTCGGTGGACAGACCCCGCTGAACCTCGCCCTTCCCCTACAGGAGGCAGGGGCCCCCATCATTGGGACCTCACCGGAGAGCATCGATCGGGCCGAGGACCGGGAAAAGTTTCAGTCGTTGTTGAAAAAACTCGGCCTGCGCCAACCCCCCAACGGGGCAGCTACCTCCATCGAAGAAGCCAAGCATGTCGCCCGGGAGATCGGCTATCCGGTGGTCGTCAGACCCTCCTATGTCCTGGGGGGTAGGGCTATGGAGATCGTCTACGACGCGGAAGACCTGGAGGCCTTTATGGATAAAGCGGTGGAGGCTTCACCGAATCACCCAATCCTCATCGACAAGTTTCTGGAGGACGCCATCGAGATCGACGTGGACGCCGTGGCCGATGGCACCAGGTGTGTGGCGGCGGGGATCATGGAGCATATCGAGGAGGCAGGGGTCCATTCCGGCGATAGCGCCTGTGCCATCCCCCCCTTCAGCCTGAGCGACAGGCAGATTGATCAGCTCAAGGCTCAGACCTACGCCCTGGCCGCGGAGCTGGGGGTGGTGGGGCTCCTCAACATCCAGTTTGCCATCAGGGGTGATGACATCTCCGTCTTGGAGGTCAACCCGAGGGCCTCACGCACCGTCCCTTTTGTGAGCAAGGCCACGGGCATCCCGTGGGCCAAGGTGGCCGCCCGGGTGATGGCGGGGAAGACCCTCGAGCAGATAGGAATTACTGAGGAAGTAGAGATCAGGCATACGGCGGTCAAGGAGTCGGTCTTCCCCTTCAATCGCTTCCCCGGCGTGGATACCATCCTCGGACCCGAGATGCGATCCACCGGTGAGGTCATGGGGATCGACCAAGGCTTCGGGCGGGCCTTTGCCAAGTCTCAGATCGCCGCTGGTCAAAACCTGCCGCGGGAGGGGACGGTCTTTGCCAGCGTCAAGGACCGGGACAAGCGGGTCATCATCATGATCGCCAGGGGGCTGATGGACCTGGGCTTTCAAATCGTGGCCACCCACGGGACCAGGAAGGTCCTGGAACGCAATGGTGTCCCGGCCCGACATGTCTTCAAGGTGGGCGAGGGACGGCCTACGGTGGTAGACCTGATCAAAAACGGTGAGATCCAACTGGTCATCAACACCCCCAGCGGAAAAAAGCCCAAGGCCGATGAGGTGGCCATCAGGACGGCGGCCCTCCAGCACAACGTCCCCATCGTCACCACCATCCCTGGCGCATGGGCCACGGTGGAGGGGATCGAGGCCTTGATCAAGGGAGAGGTCGGCGTCCGATCCCTCCAAGAGTACCACCTTTCGCATCGGCCATGAGCTGATGGTCTATGATAACAGGGGGAGTCGGTACATGTTGATAAAGACTCGACGGCTTCGCTCGACAAAGATGTACAATAAGGAGAGGTTTCAAAAGTATCCCCCTTGTCATAAGATTTCATTGAGAGCACAGTAATAATACCACGGCATAATGGTCAGACACGAACGATTGCCCAAAGGAGGTCTCCGGTGTTGACCCGAAATGCGGTAACATTGAGCAAGCTTAAGAAGGTCCACACGGCCATCGATGCGGCCTTCCCGGCACACCTGAAGCGCTGTCGTGCCTTTCTCGGGCAGAAGAGCATCTCGGCCACCGGTGAAGGTATTATCGAGACCGCCCAGTGGATCAAATCCTTTATAGAGGAGATCGGCGGGGAGGTGGCACTCTGGGGAAATCCTTCCTTTCCCATCGTCTTCGGCCGTTTCAACAGGGGCGCACCCAGGACCCTCATCATTTACGGGATGTATGACGTTCAGCCGGCGGATGAACCGAACTGGATCAGCCCGCCCTTTGCGGCCGAAATACACAACCTGTCAGGGCTGGGAGAATGTGTGGTTGCCCGGGGGGCTACGAACTCCAAGGGGGCCCTCTGTGGCCTCTTTAACGCCCTTAAAACAATCAGGGAAACGGACGAAATCCCCCTGAACCTCATCTTTACCATTGAGGGAGAAGAGGAGATCGGCAGTCCGCAGATGAAAGATTTCATCAGCGCCAATGCAGGAGTGCTCACGGGAGACGGGGTGGCGGACTTCGATTTTTCCCAGGATACCCGGGGCAGGGTCTCCATGCACCTGGGACTCAAGGGGATTGTCTACCTCGATCTCATCTGTCGAGGGGGTAAAAGGGGTGGGCCGACGGAGACATCACTGCACGGTGCCGACAGCGCCTGGATTTCTTCGCCGGTGTGGCGATTGATCCATGCAATAAGCTCTCTCACTGACAATAAAGAAAACATTAAAATCCCCGGATTGTATGACAATGTAGCACCACCGAGCCAGCAGGACATACGGCTGCTCAAAAAGTTGGCCACGACCTTTGACGAAAAAGCCTTCCTCAGGGAGATGAAGAGCATCTGCTTTAAGTACGATCGACACGGCGTGGACCTGCTCAGGAAAGGACTCTATTCGCCAATCCTCAACATCGATGGGTTTCATGCTGGCTACGGTGGACCCGGCACCAAGACCATCCTGCCGAGGAGGGCAACGGCGAAGATCGATATCCGCTTTGGCCCGAACATGGAGCCTGAAGAGGTGGTGGAGAAATTGCGACGATACCTGCTCCACCAGGGCTTTGACGACATCGAGGTGCGGGTCAGGGACAGCTATCCATGGTCCAAGACCGAATTCTCAGAACCCATTGTCCAGAAGATGGTGAGGACCTACCGCGTGCATGGGGTGGATCCCGAGGTATGGCCTATGGCCACCTGGGCAGCCCCCTATTTCGTCTTCTCCAGGATCCTCAGGATCCCCGTAGTGGCTGGCGGGCTCGGGCACGGCGGCAGAGCGCACGTGGCCAATGAATACATGCGTGTAGCGGGGTTAAAAGATTTTGAAAAGTTCGTGGCGACCTTTCTCTACCTCATGGCCGAGGAGCCCAGCGCCGCTCAGGCACCATCCCCTTCATCTCATCAAGGGTCTCAGGGTACCACCGCCCCTTCTGGATAATCTCCGAGGACTGTAGAGAAACCCGATAGCTTGAGTGATACGTACCGTACTATGTATTTATAGATTTTGCAAAAACCCTCACATGATGGATTTGTTTCCAAACGAACGGGAGAGGGTACGGAGTCGATGAAACCTCCCAGCATAAAAGACGATATCACCAACTCGATCTATGACGGTGTCTTTGCCAATATGTTCGCTACCCTGACAGGTGGGGTATTCCTCACCGGTTTTGCCCTGTTTCTCGGGATGAATGACCTGATCATTGGGATCCTGGGTTCCCTGCCCTTTCTGGTCACAGTCTTTCAGTTGCCCACCTCCTATCTCATCGAGAAGAGTGGCCGAAGAAAGGATATCGCCTCCTGGGCTGCCGCCTCAGCTCGGTTGACATGGGTGCCCATTGTGTTTTTTGGGCTCCTGCCCATCCTATCGCATTCCACCACATCCATGCTCGTCCTCATCTTCATCTTCATCTCCTACACCTTTGTTACCATCAGTTATGTCTCCTGGCTCTCCTGGCTTTCAGATCTGGTCCCCGACAGCATGAGAGGGAGATTCTTCGGAACGAGAAACATGCTCTGCGGTGCAGCGAGCATGATCGTTATGGTCGCCTTCGGGAACCTGCTCGACCTCTTCAAAAAGAACCACGTACCTGGGGGGTTACCCCTCGGATTTGGTATCACGTTCATATCAGCCGTATGCTTCGGTATGATGAGTCTGCGCTTTCTCAGGCGCATGTCAGAACCGCAGACCATCTACTCAGATGTTCACGGTTTCTTCCGCAAACAGGTATGGCTCTCTTGCAAAGAGGTCAACTATAGGACATTTTTAATCTTTGTCTTTGTATGGAGTTTTTCCGTCTATTTCGCCAGCCCATTCTTCCCCCTCTACTTTCTCCGAGACTTGAAATTCAGCTACGGCTTTGTCGCCACGTTGGGCATGATCTCCGCCTTTGCTGATCTGACGGGGATGCGCCTGTGGGGTAGAGTTTCGGATAGGGTTAAAAATAAAGCGGTCATTCAGCTTTCGAGCTGGGTCGCGACCTTTCTCCCCCTGGCCTGGGTGCTCGTCCGACCCGGCAGTGTTGTCATGCCGATCCTTCTCCACCTCGTCGGTGGCGGTTTTTGGGCAGGCATCAACCTCTGTACCAACAATTTGCTGCTGAGGATATCGCCTCAGGAGAACAGATCCCTGTACTTATCAATCTATAACGTCGCAGGGGGACTCGGTGCAGCCATAGGACCCATTGTGGCCGGCTTGATCCTCTTATCCATGGGTGACCTGAGCGTACAGTTTTTTCCCTGGAAGGTGCTCCCGCTCCACGTCATCTTTGTGACATCCACCCTGCTCAGGGTACTGAGTCGGCAGCTGTTAAATTCTGTCAGAGAGCCAGAGGAGGTCGCGGTCGGACAGTTGGTGAGGATACTGAGAAGTGTCCGTGGGCTTGATATGGCTAATGGATTCAATTATCTATTGCATCCATTCATTGAAATTGTTAGAAAGGGACGTAAGCGGTGAGTTCTCGGGTTTTCAATCCCAAGGGTGGCTCACTGCTAACGAAATCACTTTAAAAAGGGCCTTGAGGAACATCCCCGAAAAAACCCCTCACAAAAATACAAGGGAAGATCCTTAAAAGTCGGTACGTGTCATTTCCATCTTGACAAACGTTTGTTTAATAGCTATACTGAAACTATATGTGAGGAAACATTCGGTCATGAGATGAGATTAACCGACAGAATTTCAAGGATACATGGTCGATGAAAACCCAGGCTTCGCCTGATCCCAGGCAACAGATACTTGATGCGGCTATACACCTGTTTGCGCGGAAGGGCTTTTCCGCAACCGGGGTGCGCGAAATCGCCAACAGGGCAAATGTAAACCTCGCAATGATCAGCTACTACTTCGGATCGAAGCGCGGGATTCTAGAGACGGTGCTCGACATGTTTTTCCAGCGTTACCGAGAGGTAGCTGAGCAGGCCTTAGGCGGGGAGGCACCACCCGAGCAGAAGGTACATCGTTTCATCCGTTCGATCGTCACCCTATTTCGAGACAATACTGATCTCGTCCGGATCGCCTTTACAGAACTACCATACGATGTGCCGGAGATCGCCGAGTTTAAGGCAGAACGGGTGAGAAAAATAGCCGCACTCTTTCAACGCAAACTGTTGCCTGCATTGGAGGAGCGATTGCCGCACCCCATCCGTATTGAGATGGTCGGACCAGCTTTTATTGGTATGGTAATCTCTCACTTCCTGCTCCTTCCGGTACTCGAAGGTGTCTTCAGTACCTCCTTCGATGATTCATTCTATGAGCAGTATCCTGAGGAGATCGCCAATCTAGTCCTTTACGGCGTGCTCAGCAAAACAAATGAAAAAAGATAAAATATCAGAGGGAAATCCACGCAATGTCAATGGCAAGGGATCTTACCATATCGAACAAATAGAGGAGGTAACGAAACTCCCCAGTTATAATTCTTCCATTGAGGTAATGACAAACATTCTCGAACAGGAGAACGTGCAATGCAATTGTCCATAAAGAAACAGGTTATTATACCCATTGGCATCCTCTTCTTGCTGGGGGTTCTCTCCCTCCTCTTCTACTACCGAAGCCACAGGGACCAGCAGGAGATCCTGCTCTCCGGAACGGTGGAGGTCACGGAGGTGGAGATCTCGCCGGAGCTCTCCGCAAAGGTGGTCGCCCTCCATCACCGCGAGGGCGACCAGGTGATAAAAGGAGACCCCCTGCTCGACCTGGACAGGAGCGACCTGGAGGCCAAGCTCCAGGAGGCCGAGGCCGCTGAGAGGGCCGTCGCGGCTGAAGTCTCCTTGCACAGGGTCAGGATGGAAAATACCCGGCGGGAGTTCAACAGGAACCTCCAACTCTACCGGGCCGAGGCCATCTCGGCAAGCCGCTTTGAGGCCGCCGAGACGGCCCATGAGGTCGCCAAGGAGACCTATACCGCCTCCCTGCACCGACAAGAAGAAGTTCAAGCTAGAATTGAAACCCTTCGGTTGCAATTAGAGAAAACACACCTCGCCTCCCCTATTGCCGGCGTGGTCCTGGAGCGGAATGTGGAGGTAGGCGAGGCGGTCTTTCCTGGGATGGTGCTGATGACCATCGGTGACCTCCGGCAGCCTTGGGTCCGGATCTACATCGGGGAGCAGGATATCGGTAGGGTGCGCCTGGGGCAGGAGGCCTCTGTTACAACCGACGCCTATCCTCAACGAAGATTTCCTGGAACCCTGCGCTACATCGCCAGCGAGGCGGAGTTTACCCCCAAAAACGTACAGACCCGCCAGGAGCGGGTCAAGCTCGTTTATGAGGCCCGGGTCTATCTCACCAATGAGGAGAGAATCCTCAAGCCCGGAATGCCCTCCGACGTCTCCCTACGCCTGGAGGAGTAGGCATTGGTCATCATCCAGGTTCAAGACCTGACGAAGCGCTTTGGTGATGCTGACGTCATCCGGGGAATCGACCTCTCCATTGGAGAGGGGGAGATTTTCGGCCTGATCGGCCCGGATGGGGCCGGCAAGAGCACCCTGATCAGGATGATCGCCGGTATACTGCGGCCTGCTGAAGGTGATATATCGGTCCTCGGCATCGATGCCGTCAATGACTACGAAAAGGTCCGCGGGGTAGTGGGGTATATGCCCCAGATCTTCGGCCTCTACGGAGCGCTCACCGTTGAGGAAAACCTCCGCTTTGTGGCCCATGTCCATGGAGTGCGGGGGGATGAATTTCAGAAGCGAACCGAACGTCTTTACCGGTTCAGCGGCTTAGGTCCGTTTAAAGATCGCCGGGCAGCCCAGCTCTCCGGTGGAATGAAGCAAAAACTGGGCCTTTCCTGCGTGCTGATCCACCAACCAAAGATCCTCCTGCTTGATGAACCCACCGTGGGGGTTGATCCCATCTCCCGTCGGGAGTTCTGGGATATCCTCCACTCCTTCTCCGCCCAGGGGGTCACCATTCTCATCTCCACTCCGTATCTGGAGGAGGCTGAACGATGCCACCGCATCGCCTTTCTCCGTGAAGGCAAGATCCTTGAGGTATTCGACCCCGGGGAACTGAAGGCCCGTTTCCCCTATGCCGTCTATGATGTCTATGCCCCCGCCATCAGGGGTCTTCTGGACCGCTTACAAGAACAACTCTCGCTGCCCGTTGCCTTTCTCAGCGGTGATCATATCCACCTGATCTGTGAACGAGAGATCGTTGATTCGGATCAGCTGGAGCAGGCCGTGCACGAGTTCTGTCCCCAAGATGCCTCTATCAGACAAACGGGGCCGAGTGTTCAAGATTTCTATTTTATCATGGAGAGACAGGGCAATGGGACCTGACCTCGTACGGCGCATCATCGCACTCGCTCATGTCGAAACCCTCCTGATCCTCCGAGACAAACGGAGTCTGGGCCTTGCCTTTCTCATACCCTTTGTCATGCTGATCCTCTTCGGTTCTTCCCTCTCATACGATGTGAGAAATATCCCCCTGGCGATCTGGGATCAGGATCGGACCCCGGCCAGTCGAGCACTCATCTCCGCCTTTCAGGGGTCCCCCTACTACCGTATCGTCGCCTTTAAGGAAGGATACTCCCATCTTATCAGGGACCTCGACCGGGGCACGGCTTCGGTCGCCATGGTGATTCCCGCTGACTTTGCCGAGCGGCTGGATCGCGGACAAGTGGCATCTGTCCAGTTCATCCTCGATGGGACTGATTCGACCACAGCAGGTATGTCCGCGGGCTATATTCAGGGCATCATGGAGCAATACAACCGCTCCCTGCAGGGATCGGTAGTTCATCAGATCATCCAGATGCCGATCAACCTCGCAGCACGGGTATGGTTCAATCCGGAGATGGAGAGCCGTAACTTCATTGTGCCGGGTCTTATCGCCGTCATCCTCATGATCATTGCGGCCCTGCTGACCTCTCTCACCCTGGCCCGGGAATGGGAGACCGGCACCATGGAGACCCTCCTCTCCCTCCCCCTCAGGCCGATAGAGGTGGTCATCGGAAAGATCACGCCGTACGTCGCCATCGGGATGATCAATATCACCATCCTGCTGATAGTCAGTCGCTTTTTCTTTCAGATACCCATACGGGGGAGCATCCCCCTACTCTACCTTTTTGCCTCAATTTTCACGGTCGGTGCCATGGGGCTGGGAACGGTCATTTCAGGGGTGGCAAAGCGTCAGACCTTGGCCACACAGATGGCTATCATCACCACCTATATGCCTACGCTGTTGATTTCCGGTTTTATCTTTCCGATTCGCAACATGCCCCTGCCACTTCAGGGTATCACTTATCTTGTTCCGGCCCGCTACCTCATTAGCGCGCTCAAAGGGATCTTCCTCAAAGGTATCGGCCTTACCATCCTTTATCCCACGCTCCTGCTCCTAGCAGCCTTTGCCGTGTTGGTGCTGTGGGTTGCCTCCCACCAGGTCCCACGCCAGATCAAGGAGGGGCGGCGATGAACCTGCTGCGGGTCAAGGCCCTCCTGCGCAAGGAGATCAGGCAGGCCCTCCGGGATAAGAGGATGAGGATCATCATCTTTGGTGCTCCTTTGATTCAACTTGTCCTCTTCGGCTACGCCGTCAATACCGATGTGCGCGATATCCACACCGCAATCTGCGACCGAAGCAATACCAGTATCAGCCGGGGCCTGATCGATGCCCTGCAGGCAAGCGGCTATTTTCAAGTGGTGGAGAGGATGAGAGACCCCCGCGAGGCCGAACCCCTTCTAGACAGGGGAGAGGTCCAGGTCATACTGGTCATCCCTGAAGGCTTCTCTCGCGCTCTGCGTCGAGGCAGCTCTGCTGACCTGCAGTTGATCGTGGAGGGAACCGATTCCATCGTAGCATCCACCGCCGTCTCATATGGAAACCGGATCATCGCTGCTTACCTACAAAAATTCATGAACGATAAACGTTTCCTGAGGGGAGAGATCACGGTAATAAAACGGGCCCCCTCCGTACGGCCTGAAGTCAGGATCTGGTTTAATCCCGACCTGAAGAGTCGCAATTTTTTCGTGCCAGGGGTCATCGCCCTGCTGCTCACCATCGTCTCCTTGATCCTGACCTCCTTCTCCATCGTGAAGGAGTGGGAAATAGGAACCATGGAACAACTCATCGTCACCCCCCTGCGGCCTGCGGAACTCATCGCCGGCAAGACCCTTCCCTTCTTTTTCCTGGGGTTGATTGATCTCGCCCTGATCTTCGTGGTGGGTACCCTCTGGTTTCGTATCCCCTTTCGGGGTGACATCATCCTGTTGGCCTTCTCTGCCATCCTCTACCTGATCAGCACCCTCGGCATCGGGATCATTATCTCTACCATTTCGCGAACGCAGCAGCAGGCCCTCATGGGGGTCTTCTTCTACCTTATGCCCACGGTGATGCTCTCTGGGTTTGTCTTCCCCATCTACAACATACCCCTATTGGTACGCTGGATGGCCTATATCAACCCGATGACCTATTTCCTGATCATCGTAAGGGGGATCTTCCTCAAGGGAGTGGGGATAACGGTCTTGTGGCCGCAATTCCTCTTCCTTGCCGTCATAGGGCCGATCTTGTTGGGGATTAGCGTTAAACGGTTTAGCAAAAAATTGGATTGAGGAGAGAGATGGAGGCGATCGTAGCAGAAGAGCTCACCAGACGGTTTGGGGAATTCGTCGCGGTGGATGAGGTCTCTTTTTCCGTCTCCCAAGGTGAGGTATTCGGCTTCTTAGGTCCCAACGGTGCGGGCAAGACGACCACTATCAGGATACTCTGCGGTATCCTCCCTCCTACGTCGGGTCGCGCCGTGGTGGGAGGCATCGATATTGCCAGGGAACCTGAAAAGATCCAGAACCGGATCGGCTATATGTCCCAGCGTTTCTCCCTCTATACGGATCTGAGCGTCTGGGAAAACCTCTCCCTCTATGCGGGGATTTACAACATCCCTGAAGGACTGGTGAGGAAGCGGCTCGAAGAGGTATTGGAAACCACTGACCTATCAGGGAAAGGAGACTTGATGGTAGGGGACCTCCCTACCGGATGGAGGCAGCGTCTAGCCCTGGGGTGCGCTATCCTTCACCAGCCGGATGTCCTCTTTCTGGACGAACCGACTTCAGGAGTAGACCCGGCAGCCCGTCAGTCCTTCTGGGAGTTGATCTATCAGCTTTCCTCCCAGGGGACTGCGGTCTTGGTGACTACCCACTATATGGAAGAGGCGGAACAGTGTCACCGGATCGGCATGATCTTCAACGGGAAGCTCGTCGCCGCCGAGACCCCTACCCGGTTAAAGGAGCGGATCCCCGGAAGGATCTATGAGCTCGAGACAGATGATATGATCAAGGCCAGGGACATCTTGCGTAGGACCCCGCAGATAATGGAGATCTCGCCCTTCGGGCGACGCCTCCATATCCTCACCGAGGCGGATGCACCAACTCAAAAACAGATCCGTCAGACACTCACCAGAGCGGGGATCTCCGTTTCTTCATTAGAGGCGGTCACCCCCAGGCTGGAGGATGTCTTTATATATGTAGCGCAGAAAAGATATTGACAGGCTTACGAAAAGATGCAAAGGTCTTTTCACAGAGAGACGTCATGATGAAGGAATCCGTTACGATCGCCCCCTATGCAAAATATCTGGGCATGGAGATCCTGGAGAGAGGGGACGGGTTTGCCCGTGTGCGGATCCCCTATAGAAATGAACTCACCAATCCCGCAGGAAAGATGCACGGAGGTGTCATCGCCTCCGCAGCGGACAGTGCCATGGCAATGGCCGTCAGCTCCGTGCTGGGAGGACCAGGGCGGCATTCTACCGTAAGACTGGAGATACAGTACAAGGCCCCGGTGACAGACGCTGAAATCACAGCCGAGGCCAGGATCACTCTGCAGAAGAAGCGGCTCTTTAGAGGGGAGGCGGTGGTAAAGAACGGAAATGGCCAGGTGGTAGCCACGGCCACCGGGACGTTCTTGATCACAAGCCAAATCCCCTGAATCTTCACGCTCCGTTTTTTCCTTCTCCTGTCCTTGCTTAGAAATCAAACCTCTATATTTCCTCTCCCCTCGGGGAGAGGATGAAGGTGAGGGGGAAAATCATATATATCCACCCTCACCCCTGCCCCGAAAAACTCTTGCTACTTAAATCTGCGCAAATATTTTTCGCTATCTTTTTTATGGGTGATGGCGAGGATAACAACATCCTTGGAAACGACTCGATAATAGGCCCTAAAATCACCGCTTCGCAAACGATAAAGGGGCGGATCAAAACCTGTCTGCCTCTTTATTCTGGTCTTACCAAAGGGTAAAGGAGATTGCTCTAAATAATTCTTAATATCCTTGGCAAGTCGGAGTGCGTCTTCAATCTCAAGTTTTTCAATCTCTCGTTGGGCAGATACGCTGAATATAACGTTAAATCTTCCCTCTTTCACGGCGTCTTTCCAGTCTTTTGATGATATCATCGGCCATTATGCCGCCATGAGCCTCATATTCGGCATATGCCTCCTCAACCCTCTCCTTAAATGCAGGGTCATTCTCAATGAGGTAATCGGCCAGATCATCCTCTGTAATATGATGGAGAATGGCCTTCGGCTTCCCGTAAGCGGTGACGATGATATCCTCCTTTTCCGCCTGCTTCAGTATGTCCATGGTCTTGTGCTTCAGTTCTTTTACCCCGGCAAAACGCATAGCAACCCTCCTTAAAAAGTTACACTAAAGTATAACCATTTAGTGAAAATACGTCAATAAAAAATTCGTGGGAAGGCAGGGAAGACTTCCCCGCCCCGTCGACCTCATAAAATGGAAAATGCTTTGGACGCCGTTAAAAAAGCAGACTTCATACTCATACAAATTCAGTATAATTGCGGAAAATGAGTATTAAAACGGAGGTATTATAAAACATACGTATGTCTAATGTTGACATATGTATGACTTAACTGGTATCATTGGTCTATGAAACGGATGACTTTGGTTTTAGATGATGCCTGCCTCAAAGGTATCAGGGATCTAGCGCGTAAAGAAGATCGGAACTTATCCGAGGTGGTAAACACCCTACTAACAGAAGGACTCCAGCGGCGTAAGGGCAAGCGGCGTCGTGACTTTGAATTACCAAGTTTCTCCATGGGGCAACCGAGAGTGAACCTGGGAGACCGTGGTGCCTTGGAAGCATTAATGGATGCCTAATGGCTGGAATCATTGATACGAACATCCTCTTATATGCTGTGAATGCTGATGCTGATGAACACAAAGTGGCTGCTGATTTTCTACGCCAGGCAGGGCGTTCAGCAGATCAGTGGTATCTCTCCGAAGGAATCCTCTACGAATTCCTCAGGGTATCTACCCATCCAAAGGTTTTTGAAAAACCACTTTCCTGGAAGGCCGCTGTTCAGTTCCTTCGTCCATTCCTCCATAGTCCGAGCTTCCGGATCCTTGCTGCGGAAGATACACATTGAGTTATGCTTGAGAAGGTTCTCAGTAACCTCCATTATCCAGCGGGGAACTTATTCTTCGCTATTCGAACTGTCGTCTTGATGCACGAACACGGTATTCGGCAGATCTATACCACGAACACCGATTTCTTGCAGTTCCCTGGCATCAAAGTTGTTAACCCCCTATCACCAAAGAATTGACTATCCCATCTCTCCTTCTTCTCTGAGTGCTTGATCTCATCGCACGATATCAACAACTTTTTTGCTGCCTCGTATTTGTCCTGAGATTGACTCCCGCAGATACAATGGAGCTTTTCGACAATGCAGCAGGCTTCACATAGATGAATTCCGCATAATCGCAGAAAATGAGTACTAAAGCGAATAAGTGTACTAATTTCAATTCGCTATTGTAAATATATCTTGACTCTTTGCCCACGAAGGTATATAATGCCAACATTGTGAAGAATAAGTTTAAAAATAGATGTTAAGCGTCTGCATCTTACCGCACATTGAACTTTATGGACATCCTGATAGAGCAGCTTGAACGCCTCTCACATAAGCCAGAGTATGGCAGTGAGGAGTATAAGAACTGGATTGAGCAAGACGACTTCGTCCGCTTTCTTCAGACCATCCCTGGCATGACCGATGCTATTCTTTATGCATCGGTTCGATACTCTACGTTCATCTATGGGGTGCTCATCCCGGAGCGCTTCGTTACCCCTCCAGATATCGACGATCTCGATCATTGGAGCTGCAACCCCTTCTCCTCTTGGGGTATCACGATCAACTACGGGAAACGGCGGAAGATATGGTTATCTCCACCTTTGGATCATACCGGTTCCCGAACGCTCAACCGTGGAGAGCAGATCGTTTTCGCCAGAGAATTTGATGGGCGGCAAGAAGAGCGTTCCTATATCGAAATCTCCCAGAAATTAACGCACGCATTTGGACTTCACTGGGTTCCCGAGCGTGAGTCATACTGCCGCTTCGATGATCGAGGTGACGTGGAGGAAGTCATAAAAGTCTTGAATATTGCCGGTCAATCCGCTCGCGAACAAGGCCGCGTTGTAACGATCCTTCGCAGTACTCTTGATGAGTACCTGATAATTACCAATCAAGTGCTACTGCTTCTATACGATTCTACGCGCTTTGAGCCAAATAGCTTCGGAGGATGGCAAAACGAGGATGTCGAATACCAGGAGCGGGAACCGGAAATCTATTGCCGTATTGGTCGAAGCGCTGAAGTTGCGAGCTACCTTCGCGGCTTCCAGATCATCCGACCGGCTGCGCCAAAAAAAGACATCATCAGACGGTACGACATCGGCGATTCTAAAGAGCGACAGTACGCGACCTTTATCGCTCACGACTGGAAGCATAACGCAGTTCACGAATGCTCATGTGACCCGAAGCTGTTAGGAAACTACTTCGTCAAATCCGACCTGCCGTTTGAGACGACGCCAGTATTCTTCCGACCGGAAGTACTTCAGAAGTATAAGGCAGATACGGATAAGTATCAGCTTCACGATCGCTCCATTACTTGTCGACATGCTTGGCACCTAGAAACGTATGACGTAAACGAAGCTGGACAGATACATACTTACCTGAAGTACCTTAGCTACCTACCGTACGAAGAACAACTATATTGGAAGTCCTTCAACGAGGCCCCAAAGGGTCCTATCTCAAGACGCGCATTCCAGACCGACTTTGAAGGGAATTGGGATCATGAATATGATCCACTTCGAAGTTTAAGATACGCCCTCTTGGAACTCCATAAAAGCCAGGTATCTTGGTGGACGTTGCGAGTGAGCAACCTGCTTGAGAAGGTGCACTATCCGGTTACAGAAGCGGCTGATGAGTGGGCGAAGGAGTTGCATGCTCTTGATAAACTGGTCGTCGAGGGATTTGTCACGGATGACCTGCGAGCACGGGTAACAAACTTCGGTCGCACCATCGATAGGCAATGGAAATCGCTCAAGCTACTTGAAGAAGTGTTGCGCGGCCTTAGCTCGGACGAAGATCAAGTCCGAGAGATCGTAGGGCCACTGCGGGATCTGAACTTCCTCCGTAGCAAGATCAGCGGTCACGTTTCTGGCAAGGAGGCGAAACAGATCAAGGCTGAGATCCTTAAGAATCACAAAACATATCCGAATCACTTTCGCAACCTATGCATGCAATGTGATAGGGCGATTCGTACCCTACGAACTCTGCTCGTATCTGAGAGTTGAGAGCGCTGAAGAAGAGGGAAGAAAGTCCAATTATTGATGCGGCTCCATAACAACCGGTTGGAGTCCGACTCTCGCAAAGCTCGCGCGGCTTAACCAAATCGTAGACTCGATGCCGACGATGCTAGAGGAATTTAAGGATATCATCGGTGCTCAATCGTATGAGACATTCCTTCACATGCTGAAGGCGATTGGGCCTGATGCGCGGACCCATCGGATCAGCGTAGTCATCGCCGCCATGCTGCAATATGCCCTCAGCAAGCTCCCCTCTGATTGTGAGGAGGGGACACTCTCCCAGGCCCTCGTGACGCTGGCCGAGGAGCCTTATGGAGCTGCTGAAGGCTCCGAAGAATATAAGCTCGTCTTTGATTTTATCGATGAGCTCTGTCGCGAAGCGGGGATGCGCAACCTGCGCGAGTCGGCACGAGGCGAATCCTACAGCATAGCCGAGAACTCCATTGCAGAATACACTGCATGGTATAACATGCCCTGGGAAGATTACTGAGAAAAACACACTGCTATTCGATGGAAGAATGAATGTCCACAAGTGCGGGCCTTGCCCTTTGAAATCTGACCATGCTATAATGGCGATGTAAATTTTCCGTATATTAAAAAACGAGGCGCCATCATTCAGGTTGAAGTAGGATGGTGTGGTATACACGAATACGTTTGTGCTGATACTGTAAATCCGTGGAGGATATAGCATGAAAGGCATTCAGTTTTTAATTGATGAAGAGGGCAAAAAAACGGCCGTCGTCATTGATCTGAAGAAAAATGCCGAGCTTTGGGAGGATTTTTACGACCGAGCACTGGCCCGCAGCCGTGCAGATGAGCCCCGAGAGACGCTAGAATCGGTTAAGAACCACCTCCGTTCTCCTCACTAGGACGTTCTTTGGCAGTCCCACCACTCTTTAAACTACTTTGAAGGCCTCTTCGGTCCCGATATACTGTTTTCTCAGTTTCGGTTTCTCAATCTTGCCTGTGGGGCTTCTCGGCACCGAGCCGAAAAAGACCTTCCTTGGGCGCTTGTATCGGGGCAGTTTCTCGCAATAGGCAAGGGCTTCGTCTTCGGTAAGGGATTTCCCTTGAACCACATCGATCACCAC